>DASRZO010000308.1:0-5640 GCA_035686405.1 Pseudomonadales bacterium
GCGGTCGCGACGTGCCGAGCAGCGCATACACCAGCATCGGAACGAAGGCGGTATACAGCCCGACTTCGATCGGCAGGCCCGCGACGGTGGCATAGGCCATCGACTTCGGAATCACGACGGCGGCGGTCGTGAGCCCCGCGACGGCGTCGTCCTTCGCCCATTCGATGCGGTACGGCGCAAGTCCTTCGAATATCACGAGTGGCGCCGTTCGTTTTCGAGCGCTTTGCGCGTGATCTCGTCGTACAGATGCACGACCCTGGCCGCGAGCGGCTGATACTCCGGGTGCCTGGGGATCAACGACTGAACTTGCTGCGCTTCTGCGAGCACCTCATTCAGAAATTCGATATCCAACTCGTCGAGCTTCTCGCCCGCATCGACGCGCTGTTTGACGGCGAGCGCGCGCGGCAGCCGGAACTTTTCGAGGCGCTCGAGCAGAACCTGGATCGTGCCGGCGTCGTTCGTGTTTTCGGACATTGCCTATTCCTCACGCCTGCGCCTCGACTCGGACGGAGCCTCGATCGCGTTCGCACCGACGGACCGTTCCCGACGCGTCGGAACAACGCTAAATCAACCGCCGTTGCCAGTCGTCAGCGTAGCGTCACGGCTCAGTCCGATTTGGGTAAGCGCTTCGCGGCCGCAGTTCGAGAAGCGGGCCTCGTGAGTTCGGTCGCGCGCGTCAGCCGCCGAGCGCGATCGCGAGCGACACGAGGGCGACGGCGAGTCCGACGACGACGAATGCCGCGACGAGCGGCCGGAAACTCGTGTACCTGGCCCAGCGGTAGCCGACGAAGAACAACACCCCGATCAACAGCGCGTTCGATGCGCGCTGCGCGACCCACGCATCGTGGATCACGAGATACGGCAACGCCGCAGGCAACGTCGCACCGAATACCAGCACGAAAACCGCCAATGCGGCGACGAAGTCCTCGCGCCCGAGGTGAGGAGCGCGACGCGGCCCGGCACGCACGTTAGCGACGACGTCGCGATACAGCCCCAACCGCTGTCGGTCCGACGTGACCGGCACGAGCATGTCGTCGAGTTCCTGCGCGACCACGGTGAGCGCGGCGTGCTCGTCCGACGCACTCGCGATCGCCTCGCCGAGCCGCGCGAGGCGCCCACGATCGAACATCCGCCCGAGGATCAACAGCGCGCCATCGATGATGCCCCACGTCACGTTGCATCCGAGCGTCGCATACAACAACGACGCTGAGGCGCGCTCGGAGTCACCGACCGCGATACCGGCACCGAGCGTGAAGGTCAGCGTCATGATCAGCCCGAACAACAACTCACCCAGCCGTTCGCCAGGCGACAGGTGTTCGAATATCGTCATCATCGGCGGACCCGCCCACGACTACGCCGTGGCGTCGCGACTGCCGCGGATGTTCGCGAGATCTCCCAGCAATCCCCGGATCGTGCCCGTATCGTTCTCGGAAGGTGTCATGGTCTCTCCTCGCGATTCGCAGTTTCGGCGCGTGCGCACGAACGAGCGTTAGATTCATCCGTTGCCGGTCCTTCTGCCAGTGCGGCGACGGCGAAAACGCGCATTCCGACCAAACGCCGACCGTTCGCTTACTACTCTGCGACGCCGGGGCGAATACCGTGCAGTTCGGTATTCGGGTGGAGCGTGAGCGATGTCGCTGGAAACCGAGCGTGCCGGCCGACGCGTGCGCCTCCGTTTGCTGTGCGCCATCGCTTGCGCAGGCATAGTTGCGCTCGCCGGTTCGTTGAGCGGGTGCTCATTGGCGCCGCCCTACACCGCCCCGCCGCTCCCCGTCGAAAACGCCTATCCGCCGGATGCGCCGGCGACTTCGGGCACCCGCGGCGCTGCAGACCTCGCTTGGCGCGACTACTTCGCGTCGGCCGCACTGCAGGCGATGATCGCCGATGCGCTCGAGTACAACCGCGACCTGCGCGTGGCGGTACTGCGGGTACTCGACGCGCGCGCGTATTACCAGATCCGCCGCGCGGATCAGTTTCCGACCGTCGACGCCACGGGGGCGGAGTTCGGCTTTCGCGTGCCGAGCGACTTCAGCGTGACCGGCAACGCGCGCGACGAGAACGTGTACGCGGTCGGCGGCGTCGCGACGTGGGAGATCGATTTCTGGGGTCGCGTGCGCAGCTTGAAGGGCGCGGCGCTCGACGCTTTTCTCGGCACGGATGCAGCGCGCCGGGCAGCGACCGTGAGCCTCGTCGCCGAAGTTGCCAATGCCTATCTGTCGCTGCGCGAACTGGACGAACGCAGCGCGCTCGCGCGCGAGACCGTCAAGACGCGCGAAGAGTCGTTGCGAATCTTCACGCGCCGCTTCGAGGTCGGCACGACGACGCGCCTCGATGTTGCTCAGGTCGAGACGCTGTTGACGGAGGCACAGACCATCGGCGCACAGCTGGAACAAGCGCGAGCGGCACAAGCGCACGCACTCGCGCTGTTGCTCGGCACGGCGGAGCCCTCGATCGCGGACCGGGCCAATCTGGAAGACACGACGATCGTCGAGGATCTGCATGTCGGCTTGCCGTCCGATCTGCTGGTGCAACGCCCCGATGTCATTGCCGCGGAGTACCGGTTGAAGGCGGCCAACGCCAACATCGGCGCCGCACGCGCGGCGTTCTTCCCGAACGTCACGTTGACCGGATTCGGCGGCACTGCGAGCGATGCGTTGAGCGGGTTGTTCGATTCGGGCTCGCGCGCGTGGCTGTACATGCCGCAACTCACACTGCCGATCTTCGATACCGGGCGGCGGCGCGCCAATCTCGACTTGGCCGAAGTTCGGCGCGACGCGGCCGTGGCCGATTACGAGCGCACCGTGCAGTCCGCGTTTCGCGATGTCGCCGACGCGCTGTCGGCCCGTTACTGGTTGACGGAACAAGTCGCCATTCAGCGGCGCGCGCTTGCCGCGCAGCAGCAGCGCGCGCGGCTCGCTCAACTACGTTACGACGCCGGTAGCGCGTCGTATCTGGAAGTCCTCGACGCCCAGCGCGATTTGCTCGGCACCGCGCAATCGCTCGTGCGATACCGGCGTGAACTGCTGTCGAGCCGCGTTGCGTTGTACGCCGCGCTCGGGGGCGGCAGTCTCACCTACGGCGAGTCGCCGCCGCCGAATTCACGCTATTCGGCCGACACGGTGACGCGATGACGTTCGAGCTTCGCACGTTCGCCAACAACAGGCGGCTCGCCGCGGTCGTCGTCTTGATCGTCGCACTCGTCGGTGCGGGCGCCTGGTACGTACTTCGACCGCAGGGGCTGCCGGATGGTTTTGCCAGCGGTAACGGCCGCATCGAGGCGACCGACATCGACGTCGCCGCGAAGATTCCGGGGCGCTTGCAAGACGTCTACGTCAAAGAAGGTGACTACGTGACCGCCGGACAGGTGGTCGCGCAAATGGATGTCGCCACACTCGAGGCGCAGCGCCAAGAGGCGGACGCCAAGCTCAAGCAGGCGCTCGACGGCGTCGCGACCGCCGACGCCCGCGTCAGCGTACGGCGGTCGGAACTCGCCAGCGCGCAGGCGATCGTCGTGCAGCGCGAAGCGGAGCTCGACGCAGCCCAGCGACGGCTCGCGCGTTCCGACACGCTGTCGAAGGAAGGCGCCGAAACGCTGCAGAAGCTCGACGACGATCGCGCCGGCGTGCGCGGCGCGGAGGCGGCGGTGCGCGCTGCGCAAGCGCAGACGGCGGCGGCGCAGGCCGCGATCAGCGCCGCGGAAGCCGAGGCGGTCGGCGCCCGCGCCGAAGTGGCCGCGATGCAGGCTACGGTCGCGCGCATCGCCGCCGATATCGACGACAGCCAGCTGAAGGCGCCACGCGACGCCCGCGTGCAGTTCAAGGTGTCGCAGCCGGGCGAAGTGCTGGCCGCCGGCGGCAAGGTGCTGAACCTGGTCGACCTGACCGACGTGTACATGACGTTCTTCCTGCCCGAGGCGGCCGCCGGAAAACTCGCCATCGGCGCCGAAGCGCGCATCGTGCTCGATGCCGCGCCGCAGCTGGTGATCCCCGCGACGGTGACGTTCGTCGCCAGCGTCGCGCAATACACGCCGAAGACCGTGGAGACCGAAACCGAGCGCCAGAAACTCATGTTCCGCGTGAAGGCGAACATCCCACCCGATCTGCTGCGGCAGCACGTTGAGTTGGTGAAGACCGGCTTGCCCGGTGTCGCGTACGTCCGTTGGCAACGCGACGTCGCGTGGCCTGCCCACCTGCAGCCGCGTCTCGATCTGCCGACGCCCGGCGCATGAACTCAGCGGCCGTTGCAGATCCGTCGGCGATGGCGAACGGCGTGGTGCGCGTCCGAGGCGTCACCCAACGCTACGGCGACATACGAGCGCTCGACGCGGTGAATCTGACGATTCCCGCCGGTTGCATGGCCGGGTTCATCGGTCCTGACGGTGTGGGCAAGTCGAGCCTGCTGTCGCTCGTGTCCGGTGCGCGCAAGATCCAGACCGGCACCGTCGACGTGCTCGACGGAGACATCTCCGACGGCCGGATTCGCGACGCGCTGCTGCCGCGCATCGCCTACATGCCGCAAGGGCTCGGCAAAAACCTGTACTTCACCGCATCGATACGAGAGAACGTCGACTTCTTCGGACGGTTGTTCCAGCAATCGCGCCGCGAGCGCGAGCAGCGCATCGGCGCATTGCTCGAGGCAACCGGACTTGCGGCCTTCGCCGACCGTCCAGCGGGCAAACTGTCAGGCGGCATGAAACAGAAGCTCGGGTTGTGCTGCGCGCTCATCCACGATCCCGACCTGCTGATTCTGGACGAGCCGACCACCGGCGTAGATCCGCTGTCGCGCCGGCAGTTCTGGGAACTGATCGACCGCATCCGCGCTGAGCGCCCGGGCATGAGCGTGCTCATTGCAACCGCGTACATGGAGGAAGCGGCCCGCTTCGATTGGCTCGCGGCGATGAACGACGGACGCGTGCTCGCCACCGGAACCCCGCGCGAACTGCTCGAGCGAACACGCTCGCGAACGCTCGAGGAAGCGTTCATCGCGCTGCTTCCGGAGGCGCAGCGCCGCGGCCATCAGCCGGTGGTGATTCCGCCGCGCGATGTCACGACACAGCAGGAGACCGCCATCGAGGCGAAGGACCTGACGCAGCGCTTCGGCGACTTCACGGCGGTCGATCACGTCACGCTACGGATCGCGCGCGGGGAGATCTTCGGCTTCCTCGGCTCCAACGGCTGCGGCAAAACCACGACGATGAAGATGCTCACCGGGCTGCTGCCACCGACCGAGGGGCAAGCGTGGTTGTTCGGCCACCCGGTCGACCCGCGCGACATCGCGACGCGGCGGCGCGTCGGTTACATGACGCAGGCATTCTCGCTGTACGCAGAGCTCACGGTGGGTCAAAACCTCGTGCTGCACGCGCGCCTATTCGGCGTTCCCAACGATCGCATCGAGGCGCGCTGTGGGGAGCTCGCCGAGCGCTTCGAACTCACCGACATCCTGGACGCGTTGCCCGACGCGCTACCGCTAGGTCGGCGCCAGCGGCTCTCGCTCGCGGTCGCGATGATCCATTCGCCGCAAATGCTCATCCTCGACGAGCCGACCTCGGGCGTCGACCCGGTCGCGCGCGATCGCTTCTGGCAGAACATCGTCGACTTGGCGCGCCGCGACAACGTCACCGTGTTCATCTCGACGCACTTC
>DASRZO010000309.1:0-3934 GCA_035686405.1 Pseudomonadales bacterium
GATGCGGCCCGCGACGCCGAAGCCGGCGACGACGTCGTGGCCGTGGGCAGCGAGGAGGCGCGTTACGATCGCACCGGAGATCGGGCCGATCATCTGCGTCGCCATCGCCGGAATGCCGATCACCGACACTTCGCGCCACGACGCAAAAATGCGCTTCCGCCACAGTCGAACCGGCAGGAAGAGGCGATCGCGATAGGCCGCGAAGTACAGCAGCAAACCGGTCATCGCGAGCCGCGACAACACCATCGCGAGGGCGGCGCCGGTGAGGCCGAGGCGCGGCGCGCCGAGCAAGCCGAAGATCAGAATCGGATCGAGCGCGAGGTTGAGCGCAGCGCCGCCGGTCATGAGCAGGCCGGGACTGCGCGCGTCGCCGGTCGCGCGCATCGTGCTGCCGGCGACCATCGTCACGGTGAAGAGCACGGTGCCCGGGTAGTACACCAACAGGTAGTCGTGGATGTAGTCGAGGACTTCGCCGTTCGCGCCGAGCGCGGCGAACGTCGGCCGGATCGATGCCATCAAGACGAGCGCCAGCAGCGACAGCAGCGAGCCGACCAACAGCAGGCTGTGCGTGGCGAGCCGCCGGACGTGATCCCAGTCGCCGCCGCCGACGCGCCGCGCGATCACCGACGACGTGCCGATGCTGATGCCCATCGCGACGCTGGTCAGCATCATCGTGATCGGAAACGTGAACGTCACCGCGGCGATCTGCGCGGTACCGAGTTGGCCGATGAAGCCGATCTCGATCATCTGCACGACGACCGAGGACGACACCGCGAGCATCATCGGCGCGGTCAAACGAAATAGGCTACGAGCGACGGGCCCTTGGGTCAGATCCTGACCCGGCTTGCGTGGCATGCTGTCGCTGCGTCCGTCCTTGGTGCGAGGGCTATCGCGTCGCTCGAATCAGGCCGGTTCTCCGGCGGGTCGTTCGGCGGGCCGGCGGTAGTCCGCGGCTTTCGCCAACATCCGTTCGCGCGCGAACGCTTCGCGGATGATCGTCGGATCGTCCCACGGGCTGCGGCGGCCCTTGTAGAGCACGCGCGCGTCCGATGACAGCACCCAGAACTTGCTCAGCTTGTCTCTGGTTATTTTCATTCGTGTGTCCTCCCGGCCGGGTATGGTCGCGCAAAGTCGCGACGCGGTCATCCACCCGACTGGCCGCGACGGTGTAAGGCGCTTGTAAGTCGCGCCGGCGCGCGCCGATACTCCAAACGATGCACGCCGATACCCGCAACGCCGGACTGCCTGACGAATTGTTCGCACGCGTCGACGAAGGCGACGACGCGAACTTCTATCAGGTGCCGCGGCTCGTCGCGCACATCGACCCCGGCACGATCGCGGCGCTGACGCAGTACTACCGTGATGTGTTGCCGGACGACGCGCGGCTGCTCGACCTGATGTCGTCGTGGATCTCGCACCTGCCGCCCGAACGGCGCTACCGCTCGGTCGCCGGGCTCGGCATGAACGCGGTCGAGCTCGACGCAAACGAGCGGCTCGACACGCGCGTCGTGCACGATCTGAATCGCGATCCGACGTTGCCGTTCGGCGACGCGGTGTTCGACGCGGTGTTGATCGCGGTGTCGGTGCAATACCTGACACGGCCGGTCGAGGTGTTCCGCGACATCGCGCGGGTGCTCGCGCCGCGCGGCCGCTTGATCGTCGCGATGTCGCATCGCTGTTTCCCGACGAAGGCGGTGCGCGCCTTTCATCAATTGGCGGCAGACCAGCGGATTCGGCTGATCGGCGCGTATATCGAGCTTGCGGGAGGGTTGCACGAACCGACGTTCGTCGACCGCTCGCCCGCCGGCGAAGATCCGCTGTGGATCGTCACGGCAACGAAGGCCGGCGAATAAAGCGGCGAAACGGCCGACCGGGAATGGATGATCGGCGGTCACCGGTCGGCGAGATACGGTGATCTGAAGCGACTGACCGGAATCGAGAGGTGCGCGATGAGCAGCACGGCCGCGGGCGCGATGAGCTCGTTCCAATACCTGACGATTCACGACGCGAACGGCGTCGTGACGTGCACGATGGCGAACCCGCCCCGGCATACGTTGGTCGCGCGCGAAGTCGCCGAGCTCGATCTGCTGCTCGACGCGCTCGAAGCCCGCGACGACGTGCGCGTGTTGATTTTCACCGGCGCGGCCGAGGGTGTGTTCATCGCGCACTACGAGGTCGGTGAACTCGCCGTCAGCGCCGAGCGCAGCCGCTCGCAGCCGGCGCCCGCTCCGAGCGGCGTGCCGCAACTGCACGCGTTCCATCGCTTCATCCTGCGGTTGCAGCGCGCGCCGTTCGTGACGATCGCAGCGATCAACGGCAACACCGCCGGCGGCGGCCTCGAATTCGCGCTCGGCTGCGACTTTCGGCTCGCGCTCGCCGGCGACTATCGACTCGGTCTGCCGGAGACCAGCGTCGGCATCATTCCCGGCGCGGGCGGCACGCAACGCTTCGCGCGCTTGCTCGGCACGGCGCGCGCACTCGATCTGATTCTGTTCGGGCAGACGCTGAGCCCGGCCGATGCGCTGGCGTGCGGCCTGGTGCATCGGGTGTACGACAAGAACGCGTTCCGGCCGTCGGTCGAGGCGTTCGCAGCCGAGCTCGCGTCGCGCGCGCCGATCGCGCTCGCCGCAGCGAAGCGCGCGATCTACGAGGGCTCGGAGTTGCCGCTCGTCGACGCGCTGTTCGTCGAACAGCGCGAGTTCGATCGCTGCATGGCGAGCCAGGACGCAGCGACAGCGATGCGCAGTTGGCTCGACGGCAAGCCCTGGCAGTGGCAAGGCCGATGACCGTTCGGTAGGCTCGACGGCCGTATCTTTTTCGGGGGAATGACGATGGCGACAGCCCGTACCGGCGTGCGCGTCCGCTTGGAACCGCAAGACGAATACAACCATCCGATCGAAGCCGCGCAAAACTTCAACGAGAGCATGTACTTCAACGTGTTCGACCGCGCGAACAAGATCGGCGGCTGGTTCCGGCTCGCGAACCGGCCGAACGAAGGCCGCGGCGAGATGTCTTGCTGCGTCTATCTGCCGGACGGCCGCATCGGCTTCATGTTCGCGCGACCCGAAGGGCGTACGAACGAGCGTTTCGACGGCGGCGGCATGTCGTTCGACGTGGTGAAACCGTTCGAACGGCTGACGGTGCGCTATCGCGGCAAGCTCTGCGTGATGACGCATCCGAAGGACATGGCCGATCCGGCGACCGCGTTCAAGAAGAACCCCGTGATTCCGGTCGACCTCGAGCTTGCCTACGAAGGCGTGTCGCCGATGTTCGGCGGCGAGCCGGTGAACGAAGACGGCTCGAAGATCGAAGAGAAGGCGGACCAAGCGTTCGCGCGCGGCCACTACGAGCAGCACATGGCGGCGCGCGGTTCGATCACCGTCGACGGCCAGCGCTTCGCGATCGACGGCCTCGGTTTGCGCGATCACTCGTGGGGTCCGCGCTACTGGCAGGCGATCCACTGGTATCGCTGGCTGCCGATGAACTTCACGCGCGACTTCGCGATGATGGTGTCGATCACGTGCGCCCCCGGTGCCGAACCGCGCCGCGGCGGCATGGTGTTGCGCAACAACGAATACGTGATGATCCGCGACGCGAAGATCGAGTCGCAGTACGACGCCGATCAGTGCCAGACCACGATGCGGATCTGGGCGCGCACCGACGAGCGCGAATACCGCGTCGAAGGCGCGGTGATGTCGCTGATCCCGCTGCGCAACCGGCGTAAGACCCCGGGCGGCGAAGACCTGATGACGCGCATCACCGAAGGCATGACCGAATACCGCTGCGACGGCCACGTCGGTTACGGCCTGTCGGAGTATCTCGATCAGATCGTCGACGGCGTGCCGGTCGGCATGAAGATCTGCTGACGCCGCCGTGACGGCGCGAGCTCGACGCAAACGTTAGGAGTGAGTCGATGACCTGGAACTATGGCGAC
>DASRZO010000310.1:0-13371 GCA_035686405.1 Pseudomonadales bacterium
TCGCCGGCTGCGCGGTCTCCGATGTCGCGGTCCGGGCGGAGCGCGGCAGCGCCGTACTGACGCTGCCGCGCGGGATCGCCCGGATTCGCTTCGATTGAATCAGTACTTCGGCGCGTCCGGATACACGAGGCCTTTCTTCGCAGCTTGCTCGCGCACCGTGCCGTAGATCCGATCGTCGAGCGAGTCCTTCGCGCCGCCGTTCGCGGCGATCTGTTTGGCGGCGAATGCGTCGCGTTCCTTCGACAACGCTTGAATCTGCGCCTTGAGGTCGGCGCGCGCGGCCTGGTTTTTCCCGACCAGCGCTTTGCGTTCGTCGGCCGACATCGCCTGCATCGGCGCGGGCAAGGTCGACGGCGCGACCGTCGCGAGATCGACCCGACCCGCGGCAACGTCGGTGACGAGATCGCCGGCGCCGACGGCATTCGCCTCGCCCGCGGCGGATGCGTTGAATGCGGCGCGCCGCGCTTGCGACGCTGCCGATGCATTCGCGTGGATGCCGAACGACGCCTCCTCTTTCGCGCGCAGCGGCGCCATTTCCTCGGCCGTACCGTAGTACATCCGCGTCGCGTCGAGCTGCGCCGACAACTTCGCGAGCTCGGCGTCGTACGGCGTCGCGAGCGCGACCGCGCCGCCCGCTTGGTCGACGTCGAAATAGCCGCCGTGGCCGATGCTCGCGATCTGCTGCCATTGTTGGCGCGTCTGCGGATCGGTACCGCATTGGATCGTGTTGACGACGATGCCTTTGCGCGCGGCGAGCGCGAGCGTCTGCGGATATTTCACGTCGTCTTGATAGTCCATGTGCGGCGGCGCGTCGCCGACGAGGAAGATCACTTTGTAGGCGTTCGGGTCGGCGCTCCACGACATCCGATGCACCGCGTCGTACAACGCTTGGTTGACGCTCTCCGGCGTGTCGCCGCCACCGGCGGCGGTGA
Source organism: Pseudomonadales bacterium (assembly GCA_035686405.1). GTDB lineage: Bacteria > Pseudomonadota > Gammaproteobacteria > Pseudomonadales > Azotimanducaceae > DATJGR01. The sequence continues at coordinate 933 of DASRZO010000310.1, forward strand.
ACTGCATCAGCGTCGCGTATGTCGTGTCGATGTCGCTCGATAGATCGACGACGCGCGTGACATACGCGTCGCCGCGGTCGCGATAGCCGACGAGGCCGACGCGGATGAGCGGCGTCGGTTGCGCCGACGCCATCGACGAGGCGATCGACCAGATCTTCTCCTTCGCCGTTTCGATCATGCCGGTCATGCTGCCGGTCGTGTCGAGCACGAAGACGACGTCGATCACCGGACGCTGCTCCGGCTGCGGATGTTCGATCGGATCGTGCGCTACGGGTTGCGCAACGGGCCGAACCATCGAGCCGCGCGCCGGATAGAACGCGACCGCTGCGGCGGTGACGATGAACAATGCGGTACCGAGCAATGGGATTTTCATGGACGGACTCCTATGGATTGCGATGGGAAGCGAGGCGCTGCAGCGCCGCTTTCGCGGACCGCTCGGCGCGTTCGAAGGGGCTCGGGTCGGCGGTGCCGCGCGCCTGAACGGCACCGTTGGGGAGCACCGGGAACAGCGCTTCGACGAGGAAGAAACACCAGATTGCGAGGAACATGCTGCCGGTGTTGCGCATCGCTGCGACGGCGGCGGCGAGCGCGAGCGCCGTCAGTCCGAGATCGGCGAGGGCGCCGACGGTCGAGCGCTGGTGATACAGCGCGCGGACGAGCCACAGCATCGTGGCGTGTCCGATCAGGAACAGTCCGAGCGAGTTCGCGAGCGCACACGAGAAGCTCGCGCCGACGACCCACGCCGCGACCGTGACGATGCGGCCGCTGCGCTCGTCGCTGCGCGCGAGCAGATACAGGGTATAGGCGCCGCCGAGCAGGCAGACGATCGCGCGCAGCGCGATGCGCGGCGCGAGCCATCCGGACGCTGCAGCGAACAGCGCCGCGCCGGCGGCGGCGAAGACCGCGGCGACGACGACGCCGCCGAGAAACGTCGCGCGCGAGCCGTCGCGCGCCGTCGTGACGAGCGCGTTCATCGGTCGCTCCTGCGCTGCTTTTCCTGCAGCAGCTCGACGTCGATGTCGGCGTCGGTGATCGGCGCGTCGATGCCGTAGTTGGGCGCCGCGCCGGGCTGCGTCGCCGCGTCGAGTAGCGGTTCAGCACGCAGCCGCAGCGCGTCGAACGCACGGCGCTGTTCGTCGAGGCGCGTGCGTTCTGCCGCCAGCGCCTTTGCGGCGGCGTCGACGCGCGTCTGCAACCGCCGGCGACGGCGCTCGAATTCGAGCCGGCGCTTCAGCGGCACGCGCGCCAGCGCTTCCTCGCCGGCGGCGAAGCAGACGTCGAGTTGCTCCGCGATGCGCGCGAGTTCGGCATCGACGTCGGCCGTTTGCCGTTGCGCGTCGTCGCTTTCGTGCACGAGCCAGCGGATGCGCGCGTCGCCTGCGACGAGCTCGTCCTCCATCTCGCGCAGCGCTTGCTTGAGCAGCGCGTCGGGTTCTTCGAGCCGATCGAGCACGGCGTGCGCATCGGCGGTGAAGAGGCGGGTGATTCGATTGATGAGCGGCATACGGTCTCCTGTCTGTTCGGCGAACGTACGGTGTCGTACGCGGCGAAATGCAGGGTCGCGCGGTGTGGCGAAACGAAACAGGCGCGCCTTTGTAAAACCCGTCGGCTCGGCTTTACCTGGCGTTTACGCGGTGGGAGACTCCGGCGAAATCACCCTCGAGACGAGGTGTGCGATGGCGACGACGGTGCGTGACCTGCTGCAACGCAAGACCACTCCGCTGAAGTTCGTGCGCGAGACCGACAGCGTATTCGATGCGGTGCGCAAGTTGGTCGAACACAACGTGAGCGCGGTGTTGGTGCTCGACGGCGACAATCTGCTCGGCATCGTCACCGAGCGCGACATCGCCAAGCACGTCGCGCTCGAGGGACGCACGGCGCGCGATACGACGGTGCGCGAGATCATGACGCGCACCGTGATTTTCGTGCGCCCCGAGCAGACGATCGAAGAATGCATGGCGATGATGACCGAACGGCGCATTCGCCACTTGCCTGTGATCGACGCCGGCCATCTCGCCGGTATCGTGTCGATTCGCGACTTGGTCGGCGCGCTCGTGTCGGAGAAACAGTTCGTGATCGACCAGCTCGAGAACTACATCACCGGCAAGATCTCCTGAGGTTCGCCGAACGGGCATCGAGCGAACCGCGTCGCGCTTTACCGCAACTTTACACACCGCCGCATAGGCGACTGCTACGCTGCCTGTCATGAAGGACAAGCTGCGCATTCTCGTCGTCGAGGACGAAGCCGCGATTCGCATCGGCCTGATCGACGTGCTCGTCTATCACGGCTACGACGTGGACGGCGTCGGGGACGGACGCGAAGGTTTGCACCGCGCCGCGACGGGCAGATACGACTTGGTCGTGCTCGACGTGATGCTGCCGAGCTTGAGCGGCTTCGATATCTGCGAGGCGATCCGCGCGCGCGATCGCGACCAGCCGATCATCATGCTCACCGCGCGCGTCAGCGACGACGACATCGTGCGCGGGCTGTCGCTCGGCGCCGACGACTACGTCGCGAAGCCGTTCTCGATCGCGCAATTGCTGCTGCGTATCGAAGCGGTGCTGCGCCGGTCGCGCGCCGTGGTCGAACGCGCGAGCCGCATCCGGCTCGGCGATCTCGAGGTCGACACCCGCAATTTGTCCGGTCGCCGCGGCGACGCGACGATCGCCTTCACGCGGCGCGAAATGGACGTGCTCGAATTCCTGCATGCGAACGCGTCGCGCTGCGTGACGCGCGACGAACTGCTGAACGCCGTGTGGGGTTACGCGAAACACCTCGACATCGAGACGCGTACGGTCGACATCCACGTCGCGAAGTTGCGGCGCAAGATCGAGGTCGATCCGAAGGAGCCGGTGCATCTCGTCACCGTGCGCGGCGCCGGTTATCGGTTGACCGCCGATGGCGGCTGACGCTCCGCGGCGTCGCGGCGTCGAACCCGCGCTCGACAAGCGCCGCCTGCGCGTCGTGCTGGGCGCGTTCTTCGTCGCGCTGGTCGTGCCGAGCGGCGTGTTGATCGAGCGCGTGTATTCGCAATTGCAGGCGGAGTCGTTGTATCGCCAGCGCGATCTCGCCGACGAGCTGACCCAGCGCATCGCGGCGCGCGTGCGCGCCGCCACCGACGAGGAGGAACGACGCGCGCTCGCCGACTATCGATTCCTGGTCGTGCAAGGAGACGCGCGCGCGAACTTCCAACAGCGATCGAGTCTCGCGGCGTTTCCGGTCAGCGGACCGCTACCCGGTCTGATCGGCTATTTCCAAATCGACGCGAACGGCGCGTTCAGCACGCCGCTGCTGCCGGTGGGCGTCGATCCGACGCCCTACGGCATCGACGCCGCCGACGCCGAGCGGCGACGCGCGGTCGAAGCGCGACTGCACGCGATCGTGACCGGTGCGACTGCCGGGACGGGCGCACTCGCCGCAACTGACGCGAGCGACGAGAAGAAGCAGCTCGCGGCCGCAGCGCCGCGTCCGAACAAAGACAGCGCATCGCAAGCGATCTTCGATCGGCTGACCGCGGAAATCGATCGGCCGGCCGAACCGGCGACGGCGGCGAGCGGAGCTGCGAATGCGGCGGTCTACGTCGGAAACGCGCAGCGCAACGAAACCTTCGGGGTCGGGAAGGCGGAGAACCGGGCGGCGGGTGCGGTGGCGAGCGTTGCCGCCGCGCCGGAGGCGCCGCGCGTCGCGCGCAAGGAGCGGGCCGTCGTGCCGATACCGGAGGCGTCGCCGGCACCGCCGGCGCAATTCGTCGCGCAGCCGGTGCGAACGTTCGACAGCGAGCTCGATCCGTTCCAACTGCGCCGGCTCGGCGACCGCCATTTCGTGCTGTTCCGCAAGGTCTGGCTCGACGGCCAACGGATGATCCAAGGCGCGGTACTCGATCGCGTACGATTGATCGACGGACTGATCGGCGCGCCGTTCCGCGACACGTCGCTGGCGCAGGACTGCGACCTCGCGGTCGCCTATCGCGGCGAAGCGTTGGCGGACGTCGGCGTTCACTCGGCGATCTCGACAGGTGAACCGCTGTTGCGCGCCGCGTTGCCGGCACCGTTCGGCGACTTCGAGCTGGTCTTCTCCGCCGCGGACGCGCACGTCGGCCCCGGTGGTCGCGTGGTCGCGTGGGCGGCTGCAGTCCTGGCGTTGGTCGTCTGCGTCGGCTTCGCGGTCGTGTATCGCTTCTCGGCCGCGCAGATCGACTTGACCCGGCAACAGCGCGACTTCGTATCGGCCGTCAGCCATGAACTGAAAACGCCGCTGACGTCGATTCGGATGTACGGCGAGATCCTGCGCGCGGGCTGGGCGACCGAAGAGAAGAAACGGTCGTACTACGACTACATCTTTCACGAGAGCGAACGGCTGTCGCGCCTGATCGACAACGTGTTGCGACTCGCGCGGCTGACGCGCAACGGCGATGCGCTCGAGCCGAAACGCATGACGTGCGCCGAGTTGTCGAGCCTCGTCGCGTCGAAGGTCGCCTCACACGTCGAACGGAGCGGCTTTCGCATCGAATGGCGGCGCGATCCGGCGGCGGACGAACGCTACGTGCGGCTCGATCCCGACAGCTTCGTACAGATCGTCATCAACTTGGTCGACAACGCAGTGAAGTTCGGGTCCGCGGCAACGCGCAAGGTCGTCGAAATCGGCACCGAGATCGAGAGCGGGCTCGACGGCGACCGCGTGCGGTTCCGCGTGCGCGACTTCGGGCCCGGCATCGATCCGCAACACCTCGCGCGGATCTTCGAGTTGTTCTATCGCGCCGAGAACGAACTGACGCGCGAAACGTCCGGCACCGGTATCGGCCTCGCGCTGGTACAGGAGTTGACGAGCGCGATGGGGGGTACGGTCGACGTGCGCAACTGCGACCCCGGCGCGGAATTCACCGTGTCCTTTCCGCTCGCTGCCATCTGAGGTTCAGTCGAACAAACGCCTGCTGCTCGCGAACAGCAGGTAGAACACCATCCCGAAGAGGTACACGCCGGCCGCGACTTGGAATACCAGCGTCCACGAATGCGTCATCGCCAAGATCCAGCCGCTGGCGTTGATGCCGATGATGCCGGGAATCGTGCCCGCGGTATTCGACAACCCCATCACGACGCCGGCGTAGCGCGGCGCGATGTCGAGGTGATTCACCGCGAAGCCGCTCGCGGCGCACGCGCCGAGAATGCTGCCGACCGACATCAGCGCGATCGCAGTCGGCGCGTCGTGGATGTAACCGACGAACATCAGCGTCGTCGCGGCGCCGCCGAAGCCGATCGTCTGCATCATCTTGCGCGTCTTCGTGACGTCGCGGCCGCGTTCGATCATGCGGTCGGTGATCCAGCCGGCGACGTTCAGAGCGAGGAACGAGCACAGCGAAGGCACGACGGAAAAGATTCCGACCGATGCGAAGTCGACGCCGAGCCCCTGCGTGATGTACGTCGGCATGAACGCGAGCAGTACGTAGCCGCCCCAGTTGTTGCAGAAGTGGCCGACGATGATCGCCCACACCGGCAGGTGACCGAGCAGCGTGCGCAGACTCGGCGGTCTCGGTGCCTCGACGCTCGTCGCGGCGACTGTGGCAATGTACGCGCGCTCGTGTTCGGCGATCGTCGGGTGCCGCTGCGGATCCGCTTGCACGCGCGTTTGCCAGACGTACCACCAGATCGCGCCGACCGCGCCGAACGAAAAGAACGCCCACGGCCACCCGAAGTGAATGACGACGATCGGCGTCACCAGCAGCGCGAACACGCTGCCGAGCGGGATCGCCGAGAACACCATGCCGATCGCGCGCGAGTTCTCTTCTTTCGGCAGCCAACGCCCGAACAAGCTGTAGATCGACGGGAACGTGACGCCTTCGCCGACGCCCATGCCGACGCGCGCGGCGAGCAGGGCGGTCAGGCCGGCGAAGGCGGCCCACGGTGTGACCAACGTGAACAACGACCACGACAGCACGCCGCCGGAGAGCACGATCTTGCCGCCGAATCGGTCGGCCAAGCGGCCGCCGATCACTTGCGTCACGAGATAGCCGACGAAGAACGCCGACAATACGGCGGCCTGGGTGCGCGGATCCCAGCCGAGTTCGGCCGACATCGGAATGATCGCGACCGAGATGTTGACCCGGTCCATGTAGCAGATGAACGTGGCCGCGAACGACAGCAGGATCAGCGTGTAGCGGCGCGGCCAATACTGCGTCAGCCGCAATGCGGCAGGCGGTTGGTACATCGAGAACTCCCCTCTGCGAACGCCCCGAAGATCGCCTGAAGGACGGTCCGGCGACCTGCTGCGGCAACGCCCGAAGGCGCCGCCGGCCGATCGATGGTACGACAGGGGTGTCGCCGCTGTCCGGACGGACTCGATCTCGAGCGGTGCGGATGATCAGCGCACGGCTGACGCGGACGGTGGCCCGTCTGCGGCGAAGAGCGGCAGAAGGCGGCGGATCGAGCGACCCGCCGCGCGGTGCGCCGGCTTCACGCGGCCGGCGCGGTCGAGGCGATCAGGTGGCCGGCTTGACGCCGATGTCCTTCAGCGCGCTCTTCAGCGATTTGACGCCGGAGTCGAGTTTGCCTTGGGCACACAAGTCGGCGCCGTGCGAACGCGCCGATTGCGCCTTCTTCAACTTGTCGGCAGCGACCTTGTCCTTCGAAGCGGCATCGAATTGCTTCTCGAGAGCGCTGCACTGTTCCGCGGTCGCGGGCGGGTGGGTCGTATCGGCGAAAGCCGCACCGCTCGCCACGACGGCCGCGAGGATCGCAATCGACAATCTATTCATCGAGATCTCCTGTGGGTGGTTTCTTTGAATAGCGCCCGATCGATTAGTTCACTACTCCGATGTCGGCCAGCGCGTTCTTGAGCGCCTTCACACCCTCGCTGACGTTCCCGCTCGCGCACAGGTTGCCGCCTTTGACGCGCTGCGCCTTCGCGTCCTTCATTCGATTCGGCGAAACCTTTGACTTGTCGGCGCTGTCGTATTTTTTCTCCAGCGCCGCACAGTCCGTGGCCGTCGCGGCCGCCGTCGTTGTGCCGGTGGCGGTGTTGTCGGCGGCCAGCGCCGTACTGCATGCGACCGCGAAGGCCAAGACGATCAAGGTCGGTTTCATGCAACTCTCCTTGGAGTTTGGATGCGCCGGGCACCGCACGGGTGCGCGGCGTCGCCATTGTGCACGTCGAATTGCCGTCTCAGCAATGTCGTTGGAACGTACGACGATGGGCTGCTACCGGAGGCTGGTACGGGTAGATGCGTTACTACGAGCGCTTCGGAATGTTCAATTTCGCGAGCGTCGCCGCGATGTCTTGCGCTGCGGTCGCCGGGTTGACGTTACGGTCGATTGCAAGAATTTTGCCGTCGGCGCCGATGAAGAAGGTATTGCGGCTGGCGAAGCCCAACATCGTCAGTACACCGTAGGCCTTGGCCGTGTCCTTCGTCGGGTCGGACAGCAGCGGAAAGTCGGCCTTCTGGTCGTCGGCAAAGCTCTTGTTCTTGTCGATCGGGTCGACGCTCGCCATGAAATACGTGACGTCGTAGGCGCGGATCAGATTGCCGTTCTCGGCGAGCGATTTGCACTCGATCGTGCAGCCGCTGGTGTACGCCTTCGGATACCAGGCGAGCACGACGGCTTGTTTGCCTTTGAAATCGGCCAGCGTGTACGTCTTGCCGTCCGTGCCGACCAAGCTGAAGTTCGGTGCAACGTCGCCGACTTGCAGGTCGGCCGCCGCGGCGGTGCCGCAGCCGAGTGCGGCGAGGCACGCGATCGCGGCGATGGTGAAGGTACGCAAGTTCATCGAAATACTCCCGGGTCGTCTGTCGTGTCAGTTGCAGATGTCGTCGCCGAACGTGGCGTGAGTCGATGTCGTTTCTCGAGACCTCCGGTATGACGCGGGCGCCGTCAGAGCTTCGGCGGCGGCGCGGCGACGGGGCTCGCGAGCGCGGTGGCGGTCGTTCCGTCGCACCAGCGGTTCTCGATCGGCGTGCCGTCGATCAGATCGGTCACCCAGTCGACCAGGCTTTGACCGTTGCAGCGGATCGCGTACACCGCGTTCGTGCTGAGGATCACGTGCCGGTCGCCGGGATAGATGTAGCTGTGGAACTGCGGCGCGTCGATGCGCACTTCGTTCATGTTGCAGGTCAGCGGCTTCGTCAGCTTGTCGACCGGCGTGCCCAACAGCTTCATGAAGGTGCGCTGTTCGGCGTCGTCTGCGTAGTTCACCTGCCCGAGTCGCGCCGTCGGATGGCGCTGCGCGGCGGCGACGTAGAACGTTTCGAAGAACACGCGGTCGCGGTTCGCGTAGGCAGGGACGTCCGGCAGCGCGTCGAGCGTGCCCCATTGCTTCAGCGCGCCGTTCACGCCGAGCGAGCGATAGCCGCCGGCGGCGTCGCCGAGTGCGATCAATTGCGCGCGCGGGTAGCGGTCGCCGATCTCGAGTGCCCAATACGCTGCCCCGATCGCGCCCGCGCTCTCGCCGGATACGAACACGACGCTCGGGTCGACCGCGCGTTCCTTCAGCCAGTCGAGTGCCGCGAGCGTGTTGTTGGCCCCTCGATGCGCGAACGAGAAGCGCGTTCCGTCCTTGCGCACATATTCGACGGTGCGGCGGCCGACATGGACGTCGCCGGTGCAGTACGGCAGATATACGACCGTATAGTCGCGGAGCGGATTGTTCGCGCGCGCGGTGTCGAATAGACCGCTCGTCGGCAAACGCCGAGACGATTTTTGTGGGTCGGACAACGCGCGTTGGTCGAATGTCGCTCGACCTTGGACATCGCACAGCGCGGCGTTCCAGCACGCACCGCCGCCTTCGAACCAGATCGCGAGCTTGTCGGCGGCCCCCGCGCGATACCAGAAATGCCACGGCGAACCGTCCCAGCACTGAGCACCGGCGGGTTCGACCTTCGTCCATTCTTGAGCCGTGGCCGCGAGCGATGCGAAGAGCGCCGCGGCGAATACGAACGCGCGTCGCAATGCCGCGATCGACCGCACGACGTTGGCCGCGAGGCGAATCCAGCCATCCCGAGTCTCGTGATGCGTACGGTCGCGCGCCGCAGTCGATCGAACAATCCGACGCCTGCGCGCCGAAGCGCAGGCGGCGCGCAGTAACGACTGCGCTCGGGGGAACCGGACGCTGCCGTCGACGCGTCGAGATCCGCGGTCGGAAAAGCGATGCAGCACGAGATCGGTCATCGGATCCTTCTGCAGGAGTTGCGTTACGAAAAAAACGGCGAGTCGCGCACGGCGCAGGATAGAGAGGTTGCACGCACGCGACAATCTGCCGTCTCGAGGACAGCGCGCCCTCTTGGAATGCGGCGCGTCTTCGGGTTTGATTGGCGCGCATGATCGACCGCGCCGCCTTGTTGTTGTCCCTACTCGGGACTTTGTTGCTCGCAACACCCTTCCAATCCTCGGCACAAACCGAAGCCTTGGCGCGTCCGCCTGCGTTGCAGCCGGCCGTCGATTTCTGGCGTCGCGTGTACACCGAAATCACGACGAACGAGGGCTTCATACACGACGACACGCGGCTCGACATCGTCTACGAGACGGTGCGGCTGTCGACGTCGAACGACAAATCGCGACGCTTGTCGGCCGACGACGCCGGCGATCGCTACGTGCGCGCGCTGCGTTCGATCGCGAACGGCAAACGCGAGAACCTCACGCCGGCGGAAAAGCGCGTGATGGAATTGTGGGGGCCCAACATCGACAAGGACGCGCTGCTCGATGCGAGCGATCGCGTGCGCTTCCAACTCGGCCAGGCCGACAAATTCCGCGAGGGTTTGATCCGCTCGGGTGCGTGGGAGCACTACATCAAGAAGACGATCGCCGATGCGGGCTTGCCGCCCGAGATCGCGTCGCTGCCGCACGTCGAGTCGTCCTTCAATCCGCTCGCGCGTTCGAAGGTCGGCGCCGCAGGCATGTGGCAATTCATGGTGTCGACCGGTCGCCGCTTCATGCGGATCGACAACGTCGTCGACGAACGGCTCGATCCGTACAAGTCGACGCGTGCGGCCGCGCTCTTGATGCAGCAGAACTACGAAGTGACGCGTGCGTGGCCGCTCGCGATCACCGCGTACAACCACGGCGCGGCCGGCATGCGCCGCGCCGTCGAGCAAACCGGCACCGACGACATCGCCGTCATCGTGCGCAAGTACAAGAGCCGCAGCTTCGGCTTCGCATCGCGCAACTTCTATGCGGCGCTGCTCGCGGCGGTCGACGTCGACGCAGACCCGACGAAGTACTTCGGCGTGCTCGACCGCCACCCGCCGGACAACAGCCGCGTATTGGTGATGCCGGATTACGTCGCGGTCGGCGCGCTGGCGCGGACGCTCGGCGTCGACCGGAACGCGCTCGAGCCGATCAACTTGGCGTTGAAGCCGGCGGTGTGGAACGGCTCGAAGAAGGTGCCGAAAGGCTTCGAGTTGCGGGTGCCGATGTCGGCGGGCGATCCGCAGATGATGTTGGCATCGTTACCGCGCGACTCGTGGACATCGAAGCAGACGCCGGACACCGTCCACGTGGTGCAACGCGGCGAGACGCTCTCGTCGATCGCGCCGCGCTACGGCGCGCGCGTGTCGGACCTCATCGCACTGAACAGTTTGTCGAGCGCGGCGCGAATCAAAGAAGGTCAGACGTTGATTCTGCCGGGCGGCGCAGCGAAGAACGTCGCGGCCGAGCCCGTCGCCGTCGATCGGGGCAGCTACCCCAACAAGCCCGCCGAGGCGCAGCAACCGGTGCCTGCGACGACTGTCGCTGCGGTCGCCGAGGCGGCGAATACGACCGCGATGGTCGACGCCGCCGACGCGGAGGCGCCTGCCGCGGATCAGGAAGAAGTTCCGGCCGGCACGCCGCCGACGGCTGCGGAAGCGAAGGAAGTGGTCGACATCGAGCAGCGCCAATTGCTGGCGGACCCGAGCGATTACTCGGTCGCAGAAGATCGCACGATCCGCGTTCAGGAGGACGAGACGATCGGCCACTACGCCGATTGGCTCGGCGTACGCGCGACCGACTTGCGCAAGCTGAACGGGATGAAGGGAACGTCGGCGCTGCGCGTCGGTAAGCGCCTGAAGCTCGATTTCGCGAAGGTGACCCCCGAGCAATTCGAAGCCGCACGGCTCGCGTATCACCAAAATCTGCAAGAGCAGTTCTTTGCGAATCATCAAATCGTCGCGACCAGCGAACACGTCGTGAAGCCGGGCGAATCGATCTGGGTGTTGGCCGGCCACAAGTACAACATTCCGGTGTGGTTGCTGCGGCAATACAACCCCGACCTCGACCTGTCGATGGTGAAGCCGTCGACGCGAGTGGTGATTCCGGTACTCGCAGGCCCCGGAGCGTGACCGCCCGGCGCGCGGCGCTGGCAACGACGTCCTTTCTGATCGCGCTGTACGCGGCTTCGCCGTTTCTCATCGAGCGTTTGCTACCCCCTTTACTGGGCCGTTGGGGGGTCGAGAACGCGCAAATCGCCCTCGGCTATCCGACGTGGCGCGGTCTCGACGTCGAACGGTTCGAGCTCGCCACCGGCGGCGTCGAGATCGACGGCGGCGCGACGCGAGTCGACTGGTCGTTGCCGCGGCTCCTCCGCGGCGAACTCGAGTCCGTCGTCGTCTCCGATCTGACGGTCCGCATATTGCGCGGCGACCGCGGAGCCGCGGCACCGGTCGAACTGCCGCCGTTCTGGGCATTGGTGCCGGCGCAGCGCGTACGCGTCGACCGTTTGGCGGTGACGAACGACGAGCCGCGCATCGACGGCACCGGCCGCGTGACGTTCGACCCGGACGTGCTGCAAGCGAATCTGCGCGTCGAGAGCCCGTTGCTCGCGGTCCCGCTCGACGTCGCGGCGTCGGTCGATCCGAGCGGTCGTCTGGCCGTTTCCGTGAACGAGGGCGACGGCGCCGACGCATTGGTGTCGCTGAGCGGCGCGATCGACCGCGGCGCGCGCACGCTCGCGTTCGACGGTCGCGGCGCGCTGCGCGGTCGCCCGCTCGAACTGCTCGCGGCGTACGCGGACGTCAGCTCGATCGACGGCTCGCTGCAATGGCAGATCACGGGCCGCACGCCGTGGCCGTTGCCGGCCGACGGTTCGGCGAACGGAGTCGACGCCGACGTTCGCTATCAGGTCGACGTCGCCGGCGTCACCGGTGCATTCGGCACTGCGGCGGCCCAGTTCGACGGCGATGCAACGATCACCAACGGCGCGGTCAAGGGGCGAGTCCAAGCCGGCGGCTCGGTGCGGCTCGAGAGTCCGGCGCTCGCCGCCATCGCGCCGCGTATCGGCGTCGGCTCGCCGATCGGCGTCGACGCGGAGCAAGACGTCGAGGTCGATTTCGTCGACCGTCGGTTGCGCGTCGGCGACGGCCTGACGCTGTCGCTGGCGACGCCGGAGAAACCGATTCGGTTGCACGTACGCGGCGCGGTCGGTATCGATCGCAGCTTCGACGTCGGCGTCGTCGGTCTCGACGGCGCGCCGGTGTTG
>DASRZO010000311.1:0-5325 GCA_035686405.1 Pseudomonadales bacterium
TCGCGGTGTTCGAGCAACGCCGGATCGAGCGTCGCGCGGATGTGTTCCGGCGTACCCATGTACGCCTGTCTCAATCCGTCGGGCATCGGACACGCGTCGGGCGGCAACGGGGCGACGATCGCCACCATCGTGGCCCAGTACAAATCGAGCGCCGATAGCGCGTCGCCCACCAGATATCGCTTGCCGAGCGCGCGCTGCGCCTGCCATTGCTCGGCGAAGAGCGCGAGCACGTCGAGCACGCGCTGCGGTGCGCGGCGCGCATCTTCGGGCGTGTAGCCGTAGTCGCGGCCGCGCAGCTTGGCGAAACCGCTGTTGCCCATGCCGTCGAACATCATCAGCCGGCGGCACCACACGAGGCCGTCTTCGCTCATGAGTTCGTTGGCGAGCCCGAACATCAGCACGCGGTCGCGCGACCCCTGCGGAATCAACCGCGGCGTCGGCGCGAGTCGTTCGGCCAAATGCAGAATCTCGAGCCAGCCGGCGCGCGGGCGTTCGTCTTCGTAGATCGCGATCGGCGCGTTCGCGTGGCCGGTCCACTCGCGCAGCGCAGCGTCGGTGACGCCGGGTCGCTGCGCGATGCGCACGTATGGAATCTTCTTCACGTCGAACACCGCCTTCGCGGCCTCGGTCCACGGTGCGCCCGGTACGCCGGCCGTGAGCACGAGGCGCAGGCCTCGCATCTGTTTCGCGGTGTCGATGTCGATGTACTCGGCCATTTCGATCCTCTCCTTTCCGTGTCTGAGCGTTCCGTGTCTGAGCGTTTCTTGCACGAAGCCATGGTCGGAATCGTTTCGCCCGGGATTGCTGCCGTTGGCCCACGCTGCGCGATCGGGACGCCGGCGCTGCGGGTCACCCTAACCTCTGCAAACGCGTTAGATCCAGCGCGAGTTCGCTCGCAGCCATGCGCCGCGAACCGTACCGCGATGCGCTACGATCGTGCCCACGAGGACAACAGAGCAACGGATTCGCGAGTTCGGAGATCGACTGTCACGTAGTCGAAGCCGAAACACACCATCCGGATCACGACGGGGAACCCATGCCAGCCATCGAACGCGAATTCGTATCTCTCGTCTCGCCGACCGCACCGCGCAACGGCGCCGGCTTCTATCCGTGCCAGGGCCTCTACCACCGGCCGCACGCCAAGCGCCCGACGACGGCGTTCATCGCGACGCACTACAACGTCGATTTCAGCGAGCACTACCTCGGCGAATACCTGGCACGGCGCGGCTACGGTTTCCTCGGCTGGAACACGCGTTTCCGCGGCAACGAACCGTTCTTCATCCTCGAGCATGCGCTCATCGACATCGGTGTCGGCGTGCGCTGGTTGAGGGAGAAGGCCGGCGTCGAGCGCGTCGTGATCCTCGGTAATTCCGGCGGCGGTTCGCTGATGGGCGCGTATCAGTCGCAAGCGGTCGAACCGAACATCACCGGCACCGCCGGCGCGAAGCTGCCGCCGGCGGTCCACGAACTGATTCCCGCCGATCTCTACGTGTCGCTCTGCGCGCACGCCGGCCGGCCTGAAGTGTTGACCGCGTGGATGGATCCGGCGGTGACCGACGAGCGCGATCCGACGCTGATCGATCAATCGCTCAACATGTACAACCCCGCCAACGGCCCGCCGTATTCGGCCGAGTTCGTCGCGCGCTATCGGGCGGCGCAGGAAATCCGCAACCACCGCATCACCGAGTGGGCGTGGTCGCAGCTCGATCAATTGCAGCGCCTCGGGCTCTTCGACCGCGCGTTCATCCTGCAACGGACGTGGGCCGATCCGCGGATGATGGACGGCACGCTCGATCCGTCGGAGCGGCAAGTCGGCCTCTGCTATGCCGGCGACCCGAAGGTGGCGAATTTCTCGCCGCGCGGCATCGGCCTCGCGAACACGCTGCGCACGTGGCTGTCGATGTGGAGCCTGAAGGACTCGCAATGCCGCGGCGCGCCGCACTTGCAGCGCGTTCGCGTACCGGCGCTGACGATTCAAAGCATGGCCGACACCGGCGTGTTTCCGAGCGATGCGCGCGCGATCCACGAAGCGATCGGCGCGAAGGACAAGACGCTCGAATTCATCACGGGCGACCACTACCTCGAGAGCCCGGCGACGGCGCGCGATCACGTCGCCGATCTGATCGCCGCATGGATCGCCAAGCGCAGCTAACGACCATGGCATGCCGCGCTCGGCGCTGATCTATCCCGCGACGGCCACCGGCGGCATCACGGTCGCGATCTTCGCCGTCGGCGGCGCGTTGCTCATATGGCTCGAACGTTTCGCGGTGCACGGCCCCGCGGAGTTCGTATTCGCGGCGCACGCGCTGATGCTGCCGGCGTGGCTCGCGATCTTCGGCCAACTGCATTGCTATGGCGCGGTCGTGCTGCGCGCGGTCGCGCGCGGGCATGACGATCCGACGCCGCCGCCGATCGGCGCATTGAATCCGTTCGGCTCCGCCGCGATCCCGCTCACGATCGGCGCGGTGGCGGCCACCGCGTGGTGCGCGGACGCCGCGGTGAACGACGCCGGCGGCGCGGCGACGATCCTCGCGGTTCTACTCGTCGCCACGGCACCCGCGCTCGTCGCGGCGGTCGCGCTCGGCGACAACGCCGCGTCGGCGCTCGACCCGCGCCATAGCATCGCAGTCATCGCGCACGGCGGCGTCGCCTACGCCGCATTCGCGGTCGTCGTCGCGGGCGGCTACGCGTGCTTGTTCTGGGCGATCTGGTACGCCACCGGCTTGACGCTCCCGTTCGTACTCGTCGCGGCGGCCTGTGTCTTTCTCGCTTCCCAGGCGATCGGCGGCGCGATTCTGTTCACGCGGCGCAACGAGCTGCGCATCGATACCGACTTCAGCCCCGAGCAGGACGTCGCCCACGTCATCGCCGAGAACGAACGCGAGCTCGTGGAACTGATGACCGATCTGCATCGCTTGGCGGCGGTCGATCGGAACCGTCAGGCGTATGCGCGCCTCGACGAATATCTCGCGCGCGATCGCTACCGCAACGACGCGCGCGCACACGAAGCGCTGCGCCAATTCCAAGGGCGCGCGCTGCGACTAGAGCACGCCGTGCATTACATCGAACGGTTGGTCGCCGCGCGCAACGCGAGCACCGCGTGGATGGTTTGCAAGCGTTGCCTCGATGAAGACGAGGCGTTTCGTCCGCTCAGCGATACGAGCGTGATCGCACTCGTAGCGCACGCAACCACGGCCGACGCGCGATACGCAGCGACGCTGCTCGCCGATTTCGTGCGCGCGTATCCGGCGAGCTCGCTGCACGCGAACGCGCTGTTTCGCCTGGCGCAATTGAAGATCGATCGACTGGGCGAACGAGCGGACGGCTACGAACTTCTGGCGCGCGTCGAACGCGAATTTCCGCGCTTTGCCGGGCTCGCCGTATTCCGCGACTACGCCGAACGCGCCCGTGCCGGTCGAACCGGTTGACGTCGCCGTGTCTTGAGCTGCCCGCGCGCGATGGCGCACTCTTGCCGGTGCGCCTCGACATTCGTTCGGCGCGCCGACAACGGTTTTGCGGGGAGCGGCTTTGAAGACACTCGTGATCGGCGGAACCGGCCCGACCGGCCACTTCATCGTCAACGGTCTGCTCGAGCGCGGTCACGCGGTGACGATCCTGCATACCGGCCGACACGAAGTCGCCGAGATTCCGGCGCAGGTCGAACACGTTCACACCGATCCGTTCGACGGCGACGCGCTCGCTACCGCGCTCTCCGGCCGCACGTTCGACCTCTCGATCGCGACGTATGGACGCTTGCGCACGACGTGCGAAGTGCTGAAAGGCAAAACCAATCGTTTCATTTCGATCGGCGGCGTCCCGGCGTACCGCGGTTATTCGAATCCGGCCGTGCTGACGCCGAACGGCCTACCCGTCCCCGTCGCCGAAGATTGGGCGAAGTCGACGGACCGCGCGGAAGACGAGAAAGGCTATCGCGTGTTTCGCTCCGAAGGCGTCGTGTTCGAACACCATCCGACCGCGACGCACTTCCGTTACCCGCTCGTGTACGGTCCGTATCAACTCGTGCCGCGCGAATGGTGCATCGTCCGTCGCATTCGCGATCGCCGCCCGTTCATCGTGGTGCCGGACGGCGGACTCACGCTGCATCACTGCGGCTACGCCGCGAACATCGCGCACGCCGTGCTGCTCGCCGTCGACAAACCCGACGTCGCCGCGGGCCAGGTCTACAACTGTGCGGACACCGGCGCGCTGACGGTGCGGCAAGTCGTCGACGTCGTCGCCGCGGCGCTCGGCCACCGTTGGGACGTCGTGTCGATGCCGTACGAACTCGCCGCCTGCGCGCGCCCGTTGGTCGCGCAGCCGACGAACACGCATCGCGTGTTCGATCTGACGAAGCTCAAGAGCGAACTCGGCTACGCGGACGTGGTATCGGCGCCTGCGGCGCTCGCGCATACCGCACGTTGGTTGATCGAACATCAGCCGCGGCCGGGCGGACCGGAGGAACGCAACCTACAAGATCCGTTCGACTACGCCGCCGAAGATCGACTCGTCGCCGCGTGGACGCAGATGCTCGCCGCGTTTCCGAACGTCGACTACGCGAGCGAGCCCGGCTATACGTCGGCGTACAGCGGGCCGGGCGCGCCGACACGCAAAGGGACCTGGTAACCGCGTCAGCGGTTGGAGCCGACGATGAAGATATTCGCTCTGCTGCCGTCGCTCGCAATCGCGGGCGCATCGTTCTTCGCGGCATACGTCCAGGCCTTTCGAAAACAGGGAAGCCGCTGGTTGCATTTTCTCGGCGCCGCGCTTCTGATCGTTCTAGGACTCGCCCTCGCGCTCCTCGTCCTGCCGACATGCGCATCGACGTCGATGCCCGGTACGGCAGTGACGCGTTCGCCGTGCGGATGAGTACCCGGGACCGTCTCGATCGCGATCGCGAGCGCGCGTTTAACTTCAGCCGTGCACGCCGACGATGTGATGGTGCGAACCGTGGCGGTTGCGGATCGTCTGCGGTCCGAGCGAACCGAGCACGAGGCCGACCCATGCCATCAGGAAGCCGGCGAGCTGCGCCGGGAACGTCTCGCCGGCCGGGGTCGCGAGGAACAGGATCCACGTCAACACGCCGAGGATGATCGAGAAGATCGCGCCTTGCGTGCTCGCGCGTTTCCAATACAGGCCCGCCACCAACGGCACGAAGGCGCCGACGAGCGTGACCTGATACGCGCCGGACACGAGTTCGTAAATCGGCGTGCCTTGCAGCGCGATCGCGTACGTACAGACGCCGATCGCGAAGACCAACACCGACACGCGCATCGTCCACAGTTCCTTCTTGTCGCCTTGGCGCGGGAAGAACTGCCGCCAGATGTT
>DASRZO010000312.1:0-6731 GCA_035686405.1 Pseudomonadales bacterium
GCACCGCGACCGTGCGTTTGGCGGTCGTCACGGTTCCTTCAGCCGCCATGTCGATGGTCCTCCGATCGCGTTGCTCGGACATTTGCGTTCAGAACCCCGGTCGTGCGACGGCGCCGGCCGCTTCCGCCGATGCGATCGATCGCAATCTCTTTCATACGATTCTCGATCTGCTGCGCGTCTGCTGCGCTGTTGTTGGCAACGGATACGACCATTTGCACGCATTTTCCACTGACTCGCCGGCGACCACCATCGAGTGTCCCGACGTCCGCGGTGCGCCATGTCGAACGGGCGCCGATCGTTTCGTCACGACCGTTCCTCGCTCGGTGCCGGGATGAAGACGCTCGCCAGATCGGGTTCGCCGAGCCGCTCGAGCAGCGCCGCTCGCGTGCGGTCGCGCAGCCGTACGACGGCGTGCCAGTCCGTACCGTCCGGTACCAGCGGCGTTCCGAACTCGACATCGACTTCACCCCGATGCGCGTACCAGATGTCGGCGCGAAGAATCGAGCGCGTCCCGCGAATCGTGATCGGTACGACCGGCACATGCGCCCCGACGGCCGCTGCGAATGCACCCATGTGGAACGGCAGCAGACCCGGCATCCGGGTCAGAGTGCCTTCCGGGAACATCAGCAGCGGCGTGCCGCGGCCGAGTAACACCGTCAGCTGATGCGCGTCTGCGACGCTCTTCTGCACCTCGCGGCGCGCGACGAACGTCGCACCGATGCGTTCGAGCAACAGACGGGCGAAGAACTTCCGCGCGAGGTCGCTTTTCACGACGAAGGAACACGGCATCGGCACCGTCGCCGCTACGACGACCGCGTCGAGATAGCTCGAATGGTTGGCGACGAAGACGCACGGTCCGCGCGGGACTCGATCTGCGCCGGTGACGGTGAGCGGCACGCCGCACAAGCGCAGCAACCAACGTGCGCCGCGTTGCATCGTTCGCCATCGTAGGCGCGGCGAAGGCAACGCCACGACCAGCGGCCACACGATTGCGATCAGCACGACGAATACACAGCGAGCGCGCCACGCGAATGCTGCGTCGGCAAACTTGCGCCGCAAGCGGCTCGCTCGCAATCCGCGCCACCACAGACGTACGAACTGCAAACGCACGCCCGCGGCCGGCCGCAGCAATTCGCCGCGTTCGTACAGCCGGCGGCAGTCGGGTCGACGGATTTTGCCGCTTGCCGTCTTCGGCACGCCATCCGCGCGCACCAGTACGACGTCGTCAGGCGCGAAGCCGAGCACGCCGGCGACCACGTGTTCGATCCGCTCGCGTAACAGCGCGTGTTGCGGCGCTGCCTCGGTCGTTTCGGCGACGACGATCAAGCGCTCGGTCAGCGCGCCGGTGTCGGCGGCACCGAATGCCGCGACGCAGCCGCGACGGACGCCCGGCACGCCGCCGACCGCGTCTTCCACTGCGTATGGATAGATGTTGCGGCCGGCGCGTTTGATCAGATCTTTGACGCGGCTCGTCACGAACAGGTCGCCCGCGACGACGTAGCCGAGATCGCCGGTGTCCAACCACTCGCCGCGTATCAATTGGCGCGACGCGGCTTCGTTGCCCATGTAACCGCGGGTCGCCGACGGCCCGCGAAACTCGATTCGCCCCTCGCGTCGGTCGGGCAGTTCGCGTTCGGAATCGTCGACGACGCGCAACTCGTAGCCGGGCAGTGCTTGCCCGCTCGAGACGAACTCGAGCGCCGCGACGGCGTCGGTCACTGGACGCGCCTCGCCCAAGCGCTGATACGCATCGCGCTCGATGCGTTCGACGACCGGCTCGCGCTCGAGCGGCGGTAGTGCCACGCATACACCGGCTTCGGCCAGACCATATGCGGGCTTCATCGCATTGCGGCGCAGACCATACGCTGCGTAGCGGTCGCAAAACCGTCGGACCGTTGCCGCTGTCACCGGCTCGGCGCCGTTGAACGCAACGCGCCAGCGCGTGAGATCGATGCCGGCGATCTCGTCGTCGCGAACGCGTGCAACACACAGCTCGTATGCGAAGTTCGGAGCGCCGGAAATCGTCGCGCGATGTTCGTGCAGTCGCGTGAGCCAACGCGCAGGGCGGCCGAGGAATGCGCTCGGCGGCATCAACACGAAGCGCATCGCGTAGTACAAGCTGCCGAGCCAAGCGCCGATCAACCCCATGTCGTGATACAGCGGCAGCCAACTGAGGAATACGTCTGCGGGAGTCGCCTCGACGGCGCGCCCCATCGCGCGGATGTTGGCGAGTAGTTGAGCGTGCGTCAGCACGACGCCTTTGGGCTGGCCAGTGCTGCCCGAGGTGTACTGCAACATTGCGGTCGCGTCGCCGACGAGCGGCACCGGCACGAATGCGCTCGACGCGGCGGCGAGTTGCTCGGGCGCGATCACGGCGTCGAGCGTGCGCACCTGGTCGCGGAGCAATCGCGCAACCGGCCGCGCCCGCGCCGGCGCAACGAGCAATCGTGCCTGCGCGTTGTCGAGAATTGCTGCGTGGCGTCGCAGATGATCTTCGATCTGCGATGCGCGTTCGGGTGGATAGATCGGCACGGCGACGGCACCACAGAGCAGCGCACCGAGAAACGCTTCGAGGTATGCAGCGCCGGTCGGCAGCATGATCGCCACCGCGCTGCCGGGCTCGATGCCGGCGCGCTGCATTCCTGCCGCTGCGCGGCGCGCGCCGTCGCACAGCGCCGCATAAGTGATCGCGCGCGGTACGTCGCTCGATCCTTCGTACAACTCGACGTGTACGCGTTGCGGCGTGGCGGACACGTGGAACTGGAGCGCGTCGACGAGCGTTGCCGCCGTTGCAGGAATCGCGATCGCAGCCTGCGGCGTGACTGCCGTCTGCGGCGTGCGGGACAGCGGCGCTGCGCGCACTTGCGGTGATGCGCGCACCGCATCGACGAGGTCGCGCGGCCGTTCCGCGGTGGCCAGCAATTCGTCGGGCAATTGCACGCGTGTCGCCTCCGCCACGCGCAGCAGCAATTCGCTCCGCGCGAGACTGTCGAAGCCGAGCTCGCGGTCGAAGCTCGCATCGAGCGACACGGCGACGTGCCCGAACGGATGCAATTCGTCGGCGACCGCGCCGACGATCGCGAGCACGTTCTCTTCGAGTGCTACGTCATCCGCGCGTGCGGTCGCCACTGTGCTGCCCGCTGTGCTGCCCATGCGCTCACTGTCCGGCGGAACCGCGGGCGTCGCAAGGCGCCGAGCCCCTCTCGGTCTTGCGAGTTTCCACTGTTCGAGAAGGGATTCCCCCTAAGTGCATGGGTGCAGAGACGTCGCACAATAGGTCGTTACCGCTAGGGGGCAATATCGATGGCGCACAAAAAAATCCTGTTCCAGTCCGCCGCACGCGAGAAGATCTTGCGTGGCGTGAATCAACTCGCCGATGCGGTGCGCGTGACGCTCGGACCGAAGTCGAAATCGGTGCTGATGCAGCAGAGGTGGGGTACGCCGGTCGTCTGCAACGACGGCGTCACGATCGCGAAGGCCATGGACCTCGCGGACCCCGAAGAAAATCTCGGCGCGCAGATGTTGCGCCAAGCCGCCGAGAACACGGGCGACGCCGTCGGTGACGGCACCAGCACGTCGACGATCCTCGCCGCGGCGATATTCGCCGATGGCGTCCGCAACGTGGTCGCCGGCGCGTCTGCCATCGACATCAAGCGCGGACTCGAACGCGGTCAGCGCGTCGCGCTGCAAGGGTTGCGAGCGTTGTCGAAGACCGTGAGCACCCGCAAGGAGCGCGCACAAGTCGCGACGATCGCCGCGCACAACGATCCCGCCATCGGCGAGCTCGTCGCCGAAGCGATGGAGCGCGTCGGCGGCGAAGGCGTCATCACGGTGGAAGAATCGAAAACGACCGAGACCGTGCTCGACGTCGTCGAGGGCATGCAGTTCGATCGCGGTTACCTGTCGCCGTACTTCGCGACCGATACCGCGAAGATGGAAGCGGCGCTCGACGATCCGTACGTGCTCTTGTGCGACCGCAAGATCACCCACCTCGCCGACGTGATTCCGTTGCTCGAGCAAGTCGCGAAGTCCGGCCGGCCGTTGCTGATCGTCGCCGAAGACATCGAAGGCGAAGCGCTCGCGACGCTCGTCGTGAACCAGATTCGCGGCGTGCTCAAGAGCCTCGCCGTCAAGGCGCCCGGCTTCGGCGATCGCCGCAAAGCGATGCTGCAGGACATGGCGGTGCTGACCGGCGGCGTGGTCGTGTCCGAAGAAGTCGGCCTCAAGCTCGAGAGCGTACAGCTCGGCGAACTCGGCCGTGCGCGCCGCGTCGTCGCCGACAAGGACAACACGACGATCATCGGCGGCGCCGGCGCGCGCACCGAGATCGACAACCGCATGAAGCAGATCCGCACCGAGATCGACAAGACGACGAGCGACTACGACAAGGACAAGCTGAAGGAACGCCTCGCGAAGCTCGCCGGTGGCGTCGCGGTGATTCGCGTCGGTGCATCGACCGAAGCGGCGATGAAGTCGAAGAAGGAAGCCCTCGACGATGCGATCAGCGCTACGAAGGCGGCTGTCGCGGAAGGCATCGTGCCCGGCGGCGGGCTGGCGCTATTGCGGTGTATTGCGGCGGTCGAGCGCGAAGAAGCCAGTGCGCACGGCGACGAGCGAACCGGCATTCAGATACTGAAGCGCGCGCTCGAGGCACCGACGCGTCAGATTGCGATCAACTCGGCCGTCGACGGCGGCGTGGTCGTTGCGGAGATGCGCAGGAGCACGGGCTCGATCGGCTACGACGCCGCGACGAATACATACGTCGACCTGATGGAGGCGGGCATCGTCGATCCGACCAAAGTCGTGCGCATCGCACTCGAGAACGCGGTATCGGTTGCCAGCGTGTTGCTGCTGACGGAAGCGACGATGACCGACATTCCGGAAGAACACAAAGAACCGGCTGCCGCCGCGGCCGACATGGGCATGTGACCCGGCCCCGGCGCATGCGCGATTCGGTCGGCGAGCGTATTCCTTCTGCGACCCGCTGCACGCTGTCGATCGTGTCGGTGCTGCCGCCGCGGTGAGATTTGGTCACCGCGATGCCGGTGTGGTTTGTACGGATGGACCGGTCGGACCATTCGTCCGCATGATTGCGCAACGATCAGCAGGTGGAGGACGACGTGGCACATGGTGAATACGTCTTTGGTTACACGTGTCCCCATTGCGGGCCCGTAGAGGGCGTTGATCGCGATGGGCACCGCGTGTCGTGGACTTTCCGTCGCCCCGTGACGGAAGGATTCGAGATTCGATGCGAACGGTGCGGACGCGACGTGCCACGAGCGCATTGGGAGTTCACGCCCTCTCACGAAGGTCCCGGGGGGCCATCGCGCGAGCACGTTTAGCCTCGTTCGTCACGCGATTCGCGCATGCCGCGCGCGCGAATCCTCGATGGTCTCCACCGTGTCACTTCCTTCGCGAGCTGGCCCCCATCACAGCCGCCGCGCATCCCAATCCGGCGCCGATTTCGAGCACGATCTCGGCGCCCGGCAGCCGCAACGCTTCGCCCTGTAGACTAGGTTCTTTCGAGGCCGCAAAGCCTGCTCGGACTCTGCGTATCGGTCAGCACGTCCGCGCCGTGTAACGGCGCGCACGTTCGCAGAGCGAAGGACGAGTTCAAAACGTTGGGAGACGTCGAAGACATGGCTACGAACACACAAGTCGTCGTCGCGCGCGTGCCGGAGGGGCCGCTCGCGCCGGAGCATTTCGAGTTGCGCGAAGCGCCGGTACCCGCGTGCGGCGACGGTGAAGTGTCGTGTCGGACGATCGCGCTCACGATCGGCGCCGGTCAGCGCGCCGGACTGCAAGGCAGCGCCAGTTATGCCGGTGCGCCGCGCGCCGGCGTCGTGATGGGCGGGACCGGGGTCGCGCGCGTCGAGCGCTCGAACGCGGCCGGCTTCGCGCCGGGCGATCTTGTCGTCGGTCCGACGGGTTGGCAGACGTTCGCGTCGTTACAGCCGGCGACTCTGCGCAAAGTGAACGGCGGCGCGGATCCCGCGTTGCACCTCGGGGTGCTCGGTACGAACGGCCTGACGGCGTACTTCGGCCTACTCGATCTCGGTCAACCGCGGGCGGGCGACACGGTCGTCGTCTCGGCAGCGGCCGGTTCGGTCGGTCACATCGTCGGGCAGATCGCCAAGCGCGCGCGGTGTCGCGTCGTCGGCGTCGCGGGTTCGGACGAAAAGTGTCGATTGCTCGTCGACGAGCTCGGCTTCGACGTCGCGTTGAACTACAAGGACGGCAGCTTCCGCAACGCTTTCAAGGACGCGACGCCGAATCGCATCGACGTGTATTTCGACAACACCGGCGGCGACATTCTCGGCGCGGCGCTCTTCCGCATGAATGCGCACGGCCGCATCGTCTGCTGCGGCGCAGTCAGCCAATACGACACGGCGAATCCGTCCGGGAGCCCGCGCGGCTTACCGGGATTGTTGGTGAACAACCGCGTGCGGATGGAAGGCTTCCTCGTGTTCGACTACGCGAACCGGTACGACGAAGCGCGTGCCGAGATGACGCGGTGGATCGAGCGCGGCGAGCTCGTGCCGCGCGTAACGGAATTCCAAGGCCTCGACGCGGCGCCCGGCGCGTTCATTCGGCTGCTGCACGGCGACACGATCGGCACGACGATCGTCCGCGTGTAGCGAATACGGCAAACGGAAAGGAGCGCGCATGAAGATCGGTATTTTCGGAATCGGTTCGGGCATCTGCGCGGACCCCGGGGTCGCGGCGCGGGT
>DASRZO010000313.1:0-4647 GCA_035686405.1 Pseudomonadales bacterium
GGTTTCCTGTGAGCGAGGCACCGATGAGCGAAAGCGCCCCGCTGCTCGGCAATCTCTTCACGCCGGAATTCGTCGCCGATCCGTATCCGACGTATCGGATGATCCGCGAGACGAATCCCTTCCTGAAAATTCCGGGCACCGAAGACTGGATCGCGTTGCGCTACGACGATTGCGCCGCCGTGTTGCGCGACAAGCGTTTCGGCATCGACAACGACCGCCGGATGCGCATGGGCGTCGGCGACGATTACATGGCGCAGCCCGCGTTCGCGAGCCTCGCGCGGATGATGCTGGTCGCCGATCCGCCGGTGCACACGCGCCTGCGTAAACTCGTTGTCAAAGCGTTCGACGCGCGCAGCATCGAGAAGCTGCGCGGGATGATCCGACAGATCGCACGCGAACTCGTCGACCGCATGGAAGACTCGAACAGCGGCGACGTGATGACGGCGTTCGCGCGGCTGCTGCCGATCCAAGTGATCTGCGAGATGTTGGGCATCCCGGCCGAGGACCGGCATCGCTTCATCGAAGTGGACGAGACCGCCGGCCGCATCCTCGATCCGACGCCGATGACGCCGGAGGAGCTCGAACGCGCGAACCGCGACACGCTCGAAGGCGCCGCGTATTTCGACGCTCTGTGCGAACGCCGGCGCCGCGAACCGACGGACGATTTGCTGACGGCGATGGTTCAGTCGGAGACCGAGCACGGCAGACTCACACGCGAGGAACTCTCGGCGAACATCTCGCTCTTGTTCGGCGCCGGCCACGAGACGACGGTGAATCTGATCGGGAACGGCCTGCTCGCGCTCTATCGCAATCGGGACGAGCTGACGAAGCTCAGGAACGACCGGTCGCTGATTCCGAACGCCGTCGAGGAGCTGTTGCGCTACGACTCGTCGGTGCAACTGTCGGGCCGCACCGCGCTCGAAGACGCCGAGATCGCCGGTCATCGCATCGACGCCGGCGCACAGGTGCTGACCCTGCTCGGCGCCGCGAACCGCGACCCCGCGCAATACGACGACCCGGAGCGACTCGACGTGACGCGCCAGAACGTCAAACCGTTGTCGTTCGGCGGCGGCATCCACCACTGCCTCGGCGCGCAGCTCGCGCGCATCGAGGGCGCCGAGGCCTTCGACGAACTGCTGACGCGCTTGCCGAACCTCGAGCTCGACGACGTCGCGCAGCCAAAGTGGAAGCCGACGATCACGTTGAGGGGATTGATCGAGCTGCCCGCGCACTGGTGAGACGCGCAGCGCCGCGGATGGGTGCCCGACGGTCCGACCTTACGTCACGCGTCGGCGATCCGCACGACGCCGGCGCGCACGAGCGCGTCGATGCGTTCCGCCGAATATCCGAGCGTGCCGAGCACCTCCCGCCCATGTTCGCCGAGGCGCGGCGCACGCGTCGCCGGACGCTTGGCGACGCCGTCGAGATGCAACGGACTATCGACCGTGCGCGTACCGCGCGCGACGCCGTCGCCGACCACATCGCGAAAAACGCCGTTCGCGATCATCTGCGCGTCATTCGGCAATTCGTCGATCTGCGCGATGATGCCGAACGTCACGGCGTGACGGTCGAGTTCGGCGCGCCAGTGCGCGAGCGGTTGCGTCGCGAAGAGGCGTTCGAGCAACGCGAGCAGCGCCGGCGCGTTCGCACGCCGCGTCGGCAGATCCTTGAAACGCGCGTCGTCGCGCAACTGCGGCTGACCGATCGCGTCGGTGAAGCGCTCCCATTCGACCGCTTCCTGCACCATCGCGAGATAGAAGCCGCGGCCGTCGGCGCACGTATACGGATTCACCAGCGCGTTCAGCGTCTGCGACCGCGCCGGCACGGCGTACGTGCTGCCGCCGCACAACGCCGCTTGCAGCAGGATCGCGTTCGCCCATGCGCCGTTCGCCAGCAGCGACGAGCGCACGCGGCGGCCTTTGCCGGTGCGCTCGCGATCGAACAGCGCCAACGCAATGGCGCCGAAGAGCGCGAGCGAACTCGGATGGTCACCCATCGCGGCGGTCGCGAGCGCGTATTCGCCGCCGGCCGGACGCACCGCGTCCATCAAACCCGAACGCGCCCACCACGCCGTCGCGTCGTAGCCCGGCTTCTCGGCTTCGTCGCCGCGATCGCCGTAACCCGTCGCGTGCGCGTAGATCAGGCGCGGATTCCGCTCTGCGAGGTCTTCGTAGCGCATGCCGAGTTTTTCGAGCACCGACGGGTGCAGGTTCGTGATGAACACGTCGGCGCGTTGCACGAGATCGTGCGCCACTGCGCGCCCGTCAGGGTGTCGCACGTCGAGTGCGATCGACTTCTTGCCGCGCGCGGTCAGAATCCAGCAGTAGTTCTCGGCGCAATCCGGCAGCGGCTTCAATTGCGGCAAGTACCGATACGCGTCGCCGATCTGCGGATGCTCGATGTGAACGACGTCGGCGCCGAAGTCGCCGAGCACCGTTCCCGCCGCCGGGCCGAACACGAACGTCGCGAGTTCGACGACTTTGATGCCGTCGAGCGGCAACCGATCCGGCGTGTCTCCTTCCTTCCCCATGTGTCCCCCGTGGCCGACGCGTTCGCGCGATTTTCGGCGAGATCGCCGGCCACCGCACACATCGCTTTCTCTTCACGCTTGACAGCTCAGTAAGCATCGACTTACGGTAAGCCATGGCTGACCGAAACCTCGCATTCCGCGCCCTCGCCGATCCGACCCGCCGGGACGTGTTCGAACGCCTCGTCGGCGGCGGCAAAGCCGTCGGCGAATTGGCCGACGAATTGCCGGTGTCGCGGCCGGCCGTGTCGCAACATCTGAAAGTGCTGAAGGGGGCCGGCCTCGTGATCGACCGCGCCGAAGGCACCCGTCGCGTGTATCAGATCGATCCCGCCGGCCTCGGCGCGATGCGCGCGTGGCTCGACCAGTTCTGGGATACCGCGCTCGCCGCGTTCAAAGCGGAAACGGAGCGCGGCGCCCCGCCGCCGGATCGTCCGCGCGGTTCCAGCGGCGACCGCAAAACGGCTCACACGCAGCGCCGCGACAAAACCCGGAGCGACACGCCGAAGGGCGACAAAACAAAGAGCGGCAAAACCCGGAGCGACAAATGACGCAACTGATCAAGCCGGCGCCGGTGCGCAAGTCGGTGGATGTGCCCGCGCCGCCCGCGCGCGCGTTCGACGTCTTCACGGCCGGGTTCGGTCGTTGGTGGCCGCGCTCGCACACGATCGGCAAGGGTGCGCTCGCAAACGCCATCGTCGAGCCGCGCGTCGGCGGCCGTTGGTACGGCGTCGACGCGGACGGCAGCGAAACCGAATGGGGCGACGTGCTCGCATGGGAACCGCCGAGGCGCATCGTGCTCGCGTGGCGCATCGGCACCGATTGGCAATACCACCGCGACCTGCACACCGAAGTCGAGGTCACGTTCACCGCAGTAGACGCGACGACGACTCGCGTCGTTCTAGAGCATCGAATGCTCGAGAACATGGGCGCCGCCGGTGAAGGCGCGCGCGCGACGTTCGACAGCCCCAACGGTTGGGGCGCGATCCTGCAGCAATACGCCGAACGGGTCGGCCGCCGCTGACCGCGACCGCGCGCGCAAACGACGAACACACTCACGACGACAGACAGGAGAAGGACCATGGGACCGATCATCGTTCACGGCATTCCAGGCAGCCCGTACGTACGCATGCCGCTGCTCGCATGCGAAGAGAAAGGCGCGCCGTATCGCCTCGCCGCGATGCCGTTCGGCAGCACCAAGACACCTGAGTACTTGGCGCTCCAACCGTTCGGCCGCATTCCGGTCATCGAGCACGACGGCTTCTGGCTGTACGAGACGCAGGCGGTCATCCGCTACATCGACCAAGTGTTTCCCGGCCCGTCGCTGACGCCGGCCGACCCGAAGGCGCGAGCGCGGATGAACCAGGTGATGGGCATCGTCGACTGGTACGTGATGCCGAGCGTCAGCGCCGGTATCGGCTGGAACCGCGTGGTCGCGCCGATGATCGGCGCACCGGTCGACGAAGACGCAGTCGCGAAGGCCGTGCCGGCCGCGACGACGTGCGTGCGCGCCCTCGAACAACTGTTGGGAAATCAGAAGTTCATGGCCGGCGATGCGTTGAGTCTCGCCGACATCATGCTGATTCCGCACTTCGAACCGTTCCCGACGACACCGGAAGGCGCCGAGATCATGCGGGGCTCGCCGTTGCTCGGCTGGATCGAGCGTATGTCCGCGCGACCGAGCGTGCAGAAAACCGAGATGCGCAAATTGATGGGCGCGGCGGCCGGCTGAGTCGCACCGTGCCCGGCGTCGGCCCGGCCGACGCCGGCGCGGCCGAATCGGCGCTCGCGCGCGTGCGCC
This sequence comes from Pseudomonadales bacterium, assembly GCA_035686405.1. Taxonomy (GTDB): domain Bacteria; phylum Pseudomonadota; class Gammaproteobacteria; order Pseudomonadales; family Azotimanducaceae; genus DATJGR01. Next base: position 4,329 of record DASRZO010000313.1, read on the forward strand.
TCGACAGCACCGATCTCGGTGCATCGGCGCGAGCGTTCGGTCGGCCGGTCACACGGCGTATCGATCGGTCGCAGCGACGATCGCTTCGATCAAGCGGTCGTTGCCGGCCGAATGTCCGGCATCGACCACGACCAATTCCGCTCGCGGCAACCGTTCGCGCAACGCCCAGGCTGTGCCGATCGGGGCCTGGAAATCGTACCGACCGTTGATCAGCGTGATCGGAACGTGGTCGATCGCATCGAGTTCGCGCCACACACGGCCGTCGCCGAGCCATGCGTCGTTCGCGACGTAATGCGTGACGATGCGCGCGAACGCGAGC
>DASRZO010000314.1:0-2614 GCA_035686405.1 Pseudomonadales bacterium
CTGCGCCGCGTGTTCAACATGACGGGCACCGTCATCCACACGAATCTCGGCCGTGCGCAAATCAGTCGTGCGATGGCCGAAGCCGGCGTCGCTGCTGCGGTCGATCCGGTGACGCTCGAATACGACCTCGAGCAAGGCCGACGCGGCGATCGCGACGCGGCGATCGAACCGATGCTGTGCGCGCTGACCGGTGCCGAAGCCGCCACCATCGTCAACAACAACGCCGCGGCGCTGTTGCTCGTTCTGAATACGCTTGGCCTCGGCAAGTCCGTGCCGATTTCGCGCGGCGAACTGATCGAAATCGGCGGCAGCTTCCGGCTGCCGGACATCATCGATCGATCCGGTTGCCGCATTCGTGAAGTCGGCACGACGAATCGCACCCATCTGCGCGACTTCGCGTCCGCCATCGACGCGACGACCGCGATGCTATTGAAGGTTCATCCGAGCAACTATCGCATCGAAGGTTTCGTCAGCAGTGTCGAGACGCCGGCGCTCGCGGCGCTCGCGCATGAGCACGACCTTCCTCTGGTGGTCGATCTCGGCAGCGGCGCACTACTGGACCTCGAGCGCTTCGGCTTGCCGCACGAACCGACCGCGGCCGAAACGCTCGCCGCCGGCGCCGATGTCGTCACGTTCAGCGGCGACAAGTTGCTAGGCTCGGTGCAGGCGGGATTGATCGTCGGCCGACGCGAGCTGATCGAGCGAATACGCGCGAACCCGCTGAAGCGCGCCCTGCGCTGCGACAAAATCACCCTCGCGATCCTGCACTACACGCTGAAGCTGTATCAGGATCCCGAACGGCTCGCGCGCGAACTGCCGCTCATCGCAACGCTGACGCGCGCGTCGTCGCTGCTGCTCGCGCGCGCGGAACGCGTCGCACGCGTGCTGACGAACAAGCTGCCGCCGCCGTGGCGCGTTCGCGCGGCCGAAAGCCGTTGTCAGATCGGCAGCGGCGCGTTGCCCGAGGCGACCCTGCCGAGCGCCGCCGTCGTTGTGGACGCGCCGAACGACGGCGCCCTGCGCGATCTCGCGCAGCGCTTGCGCAGCCTGGACGTGCCGGTCGTCGGTCGCGTTCACGACGGCGCAATGTGGCTCGACGTGCGAACGGTCGACGACATCGACGAACTGTGCTCCGAACTCGGCAAGCTCTGACATGATCGTGACGCTCGCCGGCCACGTCGATCACGGCAAAACGAGCCTCGTCGAGGCGCTCACTGGCACGAACCTCGACACCCTCTCGGAAGAAAAGCGCCGCGGCCTCACGATCGATCTCGGCTTCGCCTACGCCGACATCGGCGGCCATCGCGTCGGGTTCGTCGACGTGCCGGGGCACCATCGGTTCATTCACAACATGGTCGCCGGCGTCGCAACGCAGCAACACGCGCTGCTGGTCGTCGCGGCCGACGATGGCCCGATGCCGCAGACTCACGAACACCTGGACATCCTGAAGCTGATCGGCGTCGACCATGGCGTGGCGGCCGTCACGAAGATCGATCGCGTGACGCCGGATCGTCGCGACGAAGTCAAAGCCGCGACCGCGGAGATCGCCCGCGCGTCCGGTTTGCGACTCAGTGCGATCGTCGGCACGTCCTCGGTCACCGGCGCCGGTCTCGACGAATTGCGCGACGCGATCGCGGCAGCCGCGTGCGTACCGTCGGTCGCCGGCGACGACCGCGCGTTCCGGTTGGCGATCGACCGCGCGTTCGTCGTCAAAGGCACCGGTCTCGTCGTCACCGGTACGGTTCACTCGGGCGAGCTCAACGTCGGCGACGACGTGACCGTGGCACCGAGTGGACGTTCGTTCCGCGCACGTTCGATGCACGTCTCCAACCGGTCTGCGGAACGTGCGCGCGCCGGCGACCGCTGCGCCGTCAACCTCGCGGGCGCCGGCATCGACGACGCGCAGCGCGGTCATTGGCTCGTGCTGCCCGACGCGTTCGCGCCGACCCGCAACGTCGTTCTCGAATTCCAAGTGCTCGCAGATTTCCCGCGTTCGGTGAAGCACTGGTTGCCGGTGCACGCGTATCACGCGTCGAGCCACGCGGAAGGCCACGTCGCGCTGCTCGACTCGCCGCCGGTCGAACCGGGCGGGTCCGCGCTGATCGAGTTGGTCGTCGATACGCCGCTGCATCCGAAATTCGGTGATCGCGTCGTACTGCGCGACCACGCGCGGGCGCGCACCATCGGCGGCGGCGTCGTCATCGACATCACGGCGCCGAAGCGCGCGCGCCGTCCACCCGAGCGCATCGCCACGCTCGCGCGCCAACGCACAGACGATGCCGCAACGGCGTTCGCGCAACTCGTCGCTGCCGGCGACGTCGACATCGACGCATTCCGACGCGTTCGCAATCTCTCGATGCACGCGTTCGCCCACGTTGTCGAATCGGTACCGCACGTTCGGTTGACGCTCGACGGACGCGCCTACGCGGTGGACGCAGCGCGCTGGAACTCGGCGCTCGCTGCGATCGACGAGCAAGTCGCCGCATATCATCGCGCTGCGCCGCACAGCCAAGGGTTGAAGACGCCGCAGATCCGCAGCACCGGGGTCGTTTCGAATCGGTGGCTCGAACCGGCGCTCGCAGCGCTGCTCGCGGACGGACGCATCCGCGAGACC
>DASRZO010000315.1:0-4840 GCA_035686405.1 Pseudomonadales bacterium
CTGCAGCAGCTCGGCCACTCGCACAACGCCGAAGTGCACGGCATGTCCGTCGATCCGTCGGGCGCGGAAGTCATCAAGCGCGAGGCGAAGCAGGTCTAGCCGCGAACCTCGGCAGGGTCTGTGTGATTGCGGCGTACGCAAAGCGGAGTTCGATTCGCCTCATCGTCCTCGTGCTCGCGCTGTCGTGGCTGCCGTGGTTCGTGCTGTCGCAGCTCGACGTCGACGACCCGGCATCTCATCCGCTGTACCTGATCGGCGGATTCGGCCCGCTGCTCGCGGCAGTGCTGTGCCGCTGGGTGGACCGACGCGACCCTGTCGAGTGGCACAACCCTTGGCTCGGCCGCAAGAGCGTTTCATTGCTGCTCGGTCTACCGTTGCTGTTCGGCGTGGTGCCGATCGCGATCGGTGGCGGCGTCGCACCGCTGATCGGCGGACCGCCACTCGACGCGGCGATCGGACGCTCGGCGATCGACGGTCTCGGCGGTGTGTTGCCATTCGTGCTGATCACCGCGCTCGCCGGGCCCGTGACCGAAGAGGTCGCATGGCACGGTTACCTCTGGCCGCGCTATCGCAGCTTTCAAGGGCGAGTCGGCGCCTCGCTCGTGTTGGGCACACTCTGGGGCCTTTGGCATTTGCCGTTGTTCTCGATCGATGGAACCACTCAGCAGGCGGGCGGCGGCGTCGAGAGTCTCTACTTTTTCTTCTTCATGTTGTCGGGCGTCTTGCAAACCTATCTCTTCGCCTACGTCTACGAAGCCACGGGCTTCGGCGTGTACGCCGCCGTCGCGATGCATTTCTTCATCAATTTGACGAGCTATTTCTTCGCGTTCAGTTGGCAAGCACGGAGCGTCGAAATGATCGTCTTGGCGGCATTCTGTGTCGTCTCGTGGTTCCGGCTACGCGCGTTCGACGCGCGCATCGAGCGCAGCGGCAGCGAGCTGATCAAGCGCGCGGCTGAGCAAGCGTCGCCGTAGCGCGCGCGCCTCCGCCTAGTGCGCGCCGTGCAGATGACGCCTTCGGCGACCGAGAAACCGTCAGACTGGCTTGTTTTACCCGATTCACCAACCGTATCGTTCGCGAACCGGAACGTCATTGGGCCGTCCGCAGGTGAGCACGTCGTCGCCGCGTTGCGGCGGTCGACCGGAGGGTTCCGTTTGCAGTTGTCTTGATCGATCGACGAGGAGACACACGATGATCGTCGGAATTCACCACATCGCGATCGGCGTTCCGGAATTCGAGAAGGGGTTGCGTTTCTACCGCGACATACTCGGTTTCGAAGTCGTGCAGACGAGCGAGTTCGACCGCGACAATTCGCGTGCCGATCGTGCGATCGGATTACGCGACGTCGGCGCGAAGATGGCGATGCTGAAGGCGCCGAACGCATACCTCGAGCTGTGGCAGTACTCCAATCCCGCGCCCGACGACCGTCGTCAGCGGCAGTGCGATTTCGGCTACGCGCACTTCGCGCTACAGGTCGACGGACTCGCGGAAGAATACGCGCGTCTATCGGCGGCCGGCATGGAGTTCGTCGGCCCGCCGGTCGATTTCGGCGTCGCGTCGGCGATCTACGGCAAAGATCCGTTCGGCAATTTCATCGAGCTGTACGAGATTCGCGACACGCGCCTCGCGCAGCTGCCGCGCGCCTCATGAACGCGCGCGCGGCGTGTGCCCGCCGATCTCGAATACGCGTCGAGCGCCGGGCCGTCGACCGCGCCGGCGCAATCGTCGAGCGAACGCGATGAGCGGCAGTCGCGTTTCCGTGTTGATCGTCTCGAAGGGACACGTGTTCGCACACGACGCGTTCCTGGCGATGTTCGCCGACATGCGCGGCATCGCGCCGACGCTCGTCGAGCAACCCGCCGCGCAAGCCGTGCTCGCGAGCGATGCCGAACGTTGGGATTGCGTGCTGTTCTACGACATGAGCGGCATACCGGGGATCGGGCTCACGCACGACGACGCGAGCGCGCGCGGCGAACCGTCGCCGCGCTACCGCGCCGCCATCGAAGCGCTGCTCGCGCGCGGCATCGGCATCGTGATGCTCAATCACGCGACGGTGTCGTGGCCCATGTGGCCGCTGTGGCGCGATATCTCGGGTTCATCGTTCATGCTGCGCCGCGGTGAGCTCGACGGCGTCGAGGTGCCGGGTTCCGGCTATCGCGGCGCTCACGGGCCGCTGCCGAACGCGACGGTGCGCGTCGTGCCCGCGAATCCGCATCCGGTGCTGCAAGGACTCGACGCCTTCGAAATCACCGACGAGCTGTATCTGAAGACGCGCGGTTTCGAACGCCGCGTCGTACCGCTGCTGCGCGCCGAGTACGAATTCGTCGACGGCAATTTCTCGCCGCCGCCGCTCGCGCCGCGCGACGAACAACAGCACTGGCATCACCCGCCCGGCAGCAACCTCGTCGCGTGGGCGAACGCGGCCGGTTCGAGTGCCGTCGTCGCGAGCGATCTCGGCGACGGGCCGAGCGCGTACGGCAATCCCGGTTTTCGCGCGTTTCTGCAGAATTCCATCCGCTGGGTCGCTTCGAACGACGCGCGCGCATGGGCCAACGGTTTCGCAAAGTCGCGCTGACCCGGTTTCTGCGACGGCTCGTCAGCGCGGCGAGCCCCGCGACCGCGCGGAGCCGCGTCGTCCGGACGCGCCGACTCGCGCGGCGGCGCCTCCATCGCCGCGCCGCCGTCGCACCTCGTGCGATCGATTCCGTTCAACCGCTGACGGGTTTATCGGGGCGCGCGAGTTCGGTGCGGCGCCGATATACGAGGTCGTCGCGGCTCTGCAGGCTGCGCTGATCGTCGGCCAACTCGACGCCCGGCCGCGGGGTCGCCGGTTCGCGCCGCGTCCATTCCGTCGTGCCGACCCGGTGCGCGATCTTCCAGACGCCGTCGCGCTTCTCCATGCGGTCCATGTACCGGCCGGCGACCCACAAGCTCGTCTCGACGTCGGCCGCGTCCGCGGCGGCGAGCGGATCGCCTTTCGCGCGCATCCGGTGATGAGCGGTGAAGTACGCCTCGGTGAACGCGGTGACGCCGTCGGCCTCGAGCTCGACGAAAATGTTGCCGAGCTGGTGGTGCGTGTGGACGTGCGTCGCGAGCACTTCGAGCGCGAACGCGACGAAATCGCCGGGTTTGCCTGGGCTCGACGCGCGCGACGGGTCGCTGCTCGGGCCGCGGAAGCCGTGGCGGTGATACGAATCCGGATGGAACACGCTGCGCAGCAACACCTCGTCGCGATGATCGATCGCCCGGCAATACGTCATCATCACTTCGGCGCACGCCTGCTTGTCGAGCAGTGCGCGCCACTGCGCCTCGGTGGGTGCAGCGTCGTCACCCGGATGGTTCGTCATCGTCGCTCCCCTCGATCGGCCGGTTGGCTTGCTCGACGCGCCGCTGCAGCCACTCGGGTCAGCCGGCGCCCGCGAACTCCGCACTCGGTGCATGGCCGAGCAAATACGAGCCGAGATCCTGATACAGCGGATGCGCGACCCAGCGGTGCGTCGCGCAGCCGTGCGCGTCGCGCAGCTTGCGTTCGAGCGGCGAATACATGCGCATGCCGGTCGTGCCGGCGGTGTTGTGCAGCGAATCGACGACGCGCATACAGACGTTCGCGGCGTGCACGCACGCGAGCCGCGCAGCGCGCGTCGCCGGACCCGACGGCGCCGGCGCGCCGGCGTGAAGTTCGGCCTCGACGACCGTCATCGCGTGCATCACGTAAGCGCGTACCGCGTTGTAGTCGGCCACCGCTTCGCCCATACGGTACTGCGCGATCGGCCGATCGCGCAGCGTTCCGGTCGCCAGCATCGGAATCTTGCTCTGTGCGATGTCGCCGAACGTCTGGATCGTTCCCTTCGCAACCCCCAGCGCCACTGCGGCCTTGTTGTACGCCAGCCTGAGCGGCACCGGAATTCGATAGACCGGGTTCGGATACAGCGCCGGCAGCGACATCAAGTCGACGCCGACGAACTTCGGCGCGACGTAAGCGCCATCCGCTTTGACGTCGTGGCTACCGGAGCCGCGCAATCCCGCGACGTCCCACGTATCGACGATCTCCCACTCGCTGCGCGGCAGGAACCACAGCTTGAAGATCGGTGCGCCGTTGCGGTCGAGCTCCGGCGCGCCGTCTTGCAGCAGCGGCGCGCCCATGAAGCACCACTGCGCGTTGTGGCAGCCGCTGATGAACGTCGTCTGCCCCCACACGCGCACGCCGCCGTCGGCCTGGCGTTCCGCGCGCGGCGGTGTGCTGCCCGGTCCACCGCCGCCGCACATGATCACGCGCGGATTCCCGAGATACACCTCTTCGGCCAAATCGCGCGCCATGCCGCCCGCGGCCATGGCGTTGATCTCCGAGCCGAGCATCACGTTCCAAGCGACCGACGCGTCGATCGCCGCGAGCGCCTCGAGGATCTCGATCGTCTGCGTCGAGTTGGCGTCCTCGCCCCCCAGTTCGGTCGGCAGGGTGAAGCGGAAAAATCCGGCGTCGACGAGCTTCGTCACCAGGCCGTCGGGCAACCGCCGCAACCGCTGCGCCTCGTCGCCGCCCGCGACGATCTCCGATCGCAGCTTCTCGATGCGCCCGAGCCGAGCCGCCAAACCACTCGCGTCCATCATCCTCTCACTCCTTCCATTCGTGTTGCGGCGCCGCGACTACGCCGCGCCCTCCCAAAAGCCGTGGAAGCCGTACGGCTGCAACGGCAGCGGTACCGCCGCGATCGGGCCGTTGCCGAGCGCCTTCGGTTCGAACACGCATAGATGCGTCTTCGCCGCATTGCCGTCGTACACCGCAGCGACGACCCAGCCGTCGTCGAGATCGCGTCCGCCTGGACGCGGCGCGAACACCGGT
>DASRZO010000316.1:0-8182 GCA_035686405.1 Pseudomonadales bacterium
CTACGGCGGCCTCGTCATCGCGCAAGCGCTGTGGGCCGCGACGCAAACCGTGCGTCCGGAGCACGTGGTGCACTCGCTGCATGCGTATTTCATTCTCGGCGGCGAGTTCAGCGAGCCGGTGCGCTACGAAGTGGACCGCACCCGCAACGGCCGCTCGTTCACGACGCGGCGCGTCGTCGCGCGGCAAAGCGCCGGCGCTATCCTCACGCTCGAATGTTCGTTCCAACGACACGAAGAAGGGGCGGAGTCGCAGTCGCAGGCGATGCCCGCGGGTATCGCCGGCCCGGACGACCTGCCGCCGGTGTACGACGCTGGGCTCGACCGCCGCGAAGTGCCGCGTCGCGGCGGCCAGCCGGGCTCGACGGTGTGGGGACGATTTCCGCTCGCGCTCGGCGACGACGCGCGCCTGCACTACTGCGCGCTCGCCTATCTGAGCGACATGAACGCGATGGATGCGGTGTCGAATTCGCGCGCCGGCGGGCCGCAAGGCGGCGAGTGGACCGAGTGGATGGGCGCGAGTCTCGATCACGCCATGTGGTTTCATCGCCCGGTGAGGGCGGATGACTGGGTGTTGATGGACATGACGGGCCACGGCCTCGTCCGCACACGCGGCCTCGCGACGGGCCACGTCTTCGACCGCCGCGGCGCGCACGTCGCGACCATCGCGCAGGAAGGGCTGCTGCGGCCGAAGAAGACGGTCTGATCGATGGCGGGACGGTCAACGGCGCCGGGTACCCGTACCGGCGCCGATGCGTGAATCAGCGTGCGGCGACGCCGACCGCCGAACGCGGCTCGCAGTTCACGTCGCTCTCGTTCATCTCGCGCGTCCACGCGGCGAACTCGAGCTGGATGCCGTCCGGATCGAGGAAGTAGATCGAGCGGACGAACGTCGACGGGGTGATGTCTTTGCTCGCCTGGTTCGGCGATGCGTCGTGATTGATCACCGGCGTGACGTCGATGCCCGCTTTGGCGAGTTTCTCGCGGTATTCGTCGATCTTCTCCGGCGACACGTCGAACGCGACGTGGTTCATCGTCGCATTCGCAGTCGTGATCGGGCCTTTCCCGACGAGATTGGCGGGGTGCGTGACGCCGGGCACGGACTCCGGGGAATCCGGAAACCAGAAGAAAGCGAGCGCGTCGCCGTTGCCGATGTCGAAGAAGAAGTGCTGGCCCATGCCGCGCGGCAGGTCGATCGTCTTGATCAGCGGCATGCCGAGCACGCCGGTGTAGAAGTCGACGGTGCGCTTCATGTCTTTGCAGGTCAGCGCCAGGTGATTGATGCCGCGGATTTCGAACTTCTTGTTTTGCTGTCTCGCCATGTCGGTCGTGCCTCGAACGAATCGAATCGGTCAATGATCCACGAGCGGATCGGTGATTGCCAGGCGAATTGCAGGGCGAAGCGCCGAGCGACTCACCGCCATTCGGCGACGCCGCCGTTTTTCGGAATCGGAATCTCGGTCACGCGTTCGTCGACGTCGTCGTATTCGAGGCGCAGCGCTTTACACATGATCGCGTGCAGGTTGTACGTCAGCGCGTGATACGTGAGCTCGAGAATGTCCTCGTCGGAAAGGTGGCTCTTCAGCGCAGCGAACGTCGCGTCCGGTACGCGGCCGCCTTCGAGGATCAAACAGTCGACGTAGGCGAGTACCGCGCGCTCCGTCGGCGAGAACGCGTCCGACACCGACCACGACGGAATCGCCGCGATTTTGTCTTCGCCGATCTTGAAGCGGCGCGCGGCTTTGCAGTGTTGCGAATAGACGAAGCGGCTCGCTTGCGTGAAACCGACGCGCATCAGCGCGATCTCGCGCAGCGCTGCGTCGAGCGTGCTCGCGCTCTTGTCGCCGGCCGCGGCGAAGAGGCCGGTCGCGTGATCGAAGACGAAACCCTTGAGCGCGAACACGGTCCACCAATTGCCCGGCGTGCCGGTTGCGGTACCCGGTTGCGCGACCGGATCGCGGTCGCCGAACAGCTGTTCGTAGTACTTGCGCACGTTGCCGGTGGCTTCGGCGCGGGTCACTTGTTTGAGTCGAGGCATCGCAGTCTCCCTGACGAATTCGCGTGGATGTAGATAGTGATCGGTTCGTCGACGCGCGGTTCGGCGGCGTACGTTCGATGTGATCCGGTCGCGTTCAACGTTTCGCGGCCGAACGGGCTCGTTGGATCGCGGCGCCGAGCTCGTTCGATTGCGCCGTGTCGAGATACTCGTCGATACGCGTGATCTTGCCGTTGCGCGCGGTCACGAAGATGCACGCCGGGATGACGACTTCCTCGCCGTTCTCGACGCGGCAGCGCAACAGGTGGCGCTGCATCACGCGCTCGCCGAGCAGCAGCCGCTCCTGCACGTCGTAGCGAATGTGCGCAACGGCCTGCGTGAGTCCCTCGAGCACTTTCAGGTTTTCCGCCTTCGTCTGTACGGCATTCGAGAAGTTGTGCCACACCGCGACGTCGTCGGCGTACAGCGCCGCGACCGCAGCGACGGATTTGTTTTCGATGTTGTCGAAGAGTCGCTGCGCGAGGTCGAGCGCGGTGGCCGTCATCGGTGTCTGCCTCAGGTGTTCGCGATTCGATAGTGCGAGATCTGGATTTCTTCGCCGTAGTCGGCGTAATCGCCGGCGGTGCGGTTCGCGCGGAATTCGCCCCACACGATCGGCCGGTAGCGCGCCGGTCGTGCGGCGCCGAATTGACCCGGCAACGGTGCGTACGTCGCGGTCGGCGACGGATTGAAGAAGTACGGCGCGCTGTAGCGCTCGGCACGGTCGTTCGCGAGCACGCGATGCAGCGCGGCCGGATAGAGATCGTTCGACCACACCTGCACGATGTCGCCGATGTTGACGACCAGTGCGTCCGGGTTCGGCTCGATCAGCGTCCAACGATTGCGGCGAAACACCTGCAGCCCCGGCTGGTCGTCTTGCAGCAGCACCGTCAGCGCACCCGAGTCGGTGTGGTGATTGATCCCGAAGTTTCCGGGCGCACCGGTCGGAGCGCCCGGCGCCGCCGGTTCCGCGCACCGCGGGTAGTAATTCAGCCGCAGGAAGCTGCTGTGGCGGGGTGCGAACGCCGCGCGCAATTCCGCCGTCGGTGCGCCCAAACAGCGCGCGATCGCGTCGAGCATTCGAAACGCGACGCCCTCGCACGCGGCGGAGAAAGCCTCGATCACCGGCCTGAACCCGGGCAGCGCGCGTGGCCACTGCGCCTTCATACCGGCGAGCGGTCCTTCGGTTTCGTCCGGACCGACGTCGAACACCTCTTTCCAATCGCGGGTGTTCTTCGTCAACTCGCGGTCGAAGAAGCCCCACGAGTTCGCGGCGGTGCGCTCGATCGAGCATTTTTCGGCGTGGGGCTGGGCGAAGAAGGCGCGCATGGCGCGGTGTGTCGCCTCGATCAACTCGTTGGCGACGCCGTGTCCGACGATTTGGAAGAAACCCCAGTCGCGGCAGGCCTCGTGGACCCGTCGCAACGCAGCGGCGTCGGCATCGATCCGGCTCACGTCGATCACCGGAATGTGGTCGAAATCTGGCATCATTTGCACCCCATGGCAGTCTGCCGCGCCGTCCGCAGCGGCGGCAATAGTGAGCGGCGTCAACTTTCGCAGCGCCGGAGTTCCGTCCGCGGTGCGTACAACGGTCTCTGGAAGGTGGGTCTGAAGCCAGTGGAAAGGCGTTTGGTGAACTCGGTCGCGGGTGCGCTCGCGGTTTGGGTCGGACTGTCCGGTTGCGGCAAGAGTGGGAGCAACGTCGTACAGGATGCGCCGGCGGTGCCGGTAGTGGTGGCAGCCGCCGAAGCGCGCGAGGTGCCCGTCTTGATCCGCGAAGTCGGCACGGTCGAATCGACCGGCGCGGTGACGATTCAATCGCGCGTCGACGGCCAGATCGTGAAGGTCTTCGTTGCCGACGGCGAGGAAGTCAAAGCCGACCAGCCGCTCATTCAAATCGATCCGGCGCCGCTCGAGATCCAATTGCGCATTGCGCGTGCGACGCTCGCGCGCGACGAAGCGACGCTCGCGAATGCGATCGCGAAGCAACAACGCGGCGACGCGTTGCTCGCACAGAAATTCATCTCGATCGACGCGTACAAGCAGTTGAAGACCGACCGCGAGTTCGCGCAGGCGACGGTCGATGCCGACCACGCCGCCGTCGACAACGCCGCGCTGCAGCTGAGCTACGCGACGGTGCGTGCGCCGGTCGCCGGTAAGATCGGCCACGTGTCGCAGCAGGTCGGCAACATGATTCGAGCGGTGGCGCAGACGCCGCTCGTGACCCTGAACGTGCTCGATTCGGTAGACGTCGCGTTCTCCATTCCGCAACAGCAACTCGATCTCGTGCGCGCGGCGATGCACGGCGGCGCACCGGCGGTGCGCGCGACGGCGCCGGGTGCGAGCGACGGCGACGCGGATCCTGCCGCTGCCACCGGCACGCTCACGTTCATCGACAACGCCGCCGATCCGTTGACCGGCACGATCAAGCTGCGCGCGCGCTTCGACAATCGCGCACGCACGTTGTGGCCGGGCGCGTACGTCAACGTGACGATGTCGTTGCCGGTCGACGGCCGCGCCATCGTCGTGCCGTCGGTCGCGATCGGGCAGGGTCCCAACGGCGCGTACGTGTACGTCGTCAGCGAATCGATCGCCGAGCAGCGCGCAGTCCAGGTCGGCCGCACCAGCCAAGACGTGACCATCGTGATCAGCGGCGTGCAGCCCGGCGAACTCGTCGTCGTCGACGGTCAGTCGCGCTTGAGTCCGAACGCACGCGTCGCGATCTTCCCGGCCGGCCGGCCGGCGTGAACATCTCGGAGCTCTTCGTCCGGCGTCCGGTCGCGACCGGACTGCTGACGGTCGGCCTCGCATTCTTCGGCGCGCTCGCCTACGACTCGCTGCCGGTCTCGGATCTGCCTGCCGTCGATTTCCCCACCATTTCCGTGACGGCGTCATTGCCCGGTGCGAGTCCGGAGACGATGGCGACCGCAGTCGCCACGCCGCTCGAGAAGCAGTTCTCGACGATCGCGTCGCTCGACTCGATGACGTCGACCAGCTCGGAAGGCGGCGCGTCGATCACGCTGCAGTTTTCGCTCGATCGCAACATCGACGCGGCCGCGCAGGACGTGCAGACCGCGATCGCGACGGCGGCGCGGCAACTGCCGCCGGATATGCCGACGCCGCCGTCGTTTCGCAAGGTGAACCCGGCCGATTCGTCGATCGTGATTCTGTCGCTGGCGTCGAAGACGCTGCCGATGTCGAAGGTGGACGAATACGTCGAGACGTTGTTGGTACAACGCATCTCGACGCTCGCCGGCGTCGCGCAGGTGCAGATCTTCGGGCCGCAGAAGTACGCGGTGCGGGTGCAGCTCGATCCGAATCGACTCGCGGCGCGCTCGATCGGCGTCGACGAAGTCATGGGCGCGGTACAGAACGCGAACGTGAACTTGCCGACCGGCACGCTGTACGGCGCGCAGCAGGCCGTCACGGTCGAGGCGAGCGGACAGTTGCACAACGCCGCGGGCTACCGCGGCCTCGTTGTCGCGTATCGCAACGGCTCGCCCGTCTACCTCAGCGATCTCGGCCGCGTGATCGACAGCGTCGAGACGGACAAGTCGGCGGCGTGGGTCGGCGGCGACCTGACGCGAACAGTCGTTCTCGGCGTGCAGCGCCAGCCCGGCACGAACACGATCGAAGTCGTCGATTCGATCAAGAAGCTGTTGCCCGTGTTGCGCGCGCAAATGCCGGCCGGTATGTCGCTCGACGTGGTCTACGACCGGTCGCAAACGGTCCGCGCGTCGGTGCACGACGTGAAGCTGACGCTCGCACTGTCGCTGGTGCTCGTGGTCGCGGTGATCTTCGTGTTCCTTCGCAACGTCCGCGCCGCGCTCATCCCGAGCATCGTCATTCCGCTGTCGTTCGCCGGTACGTTCGCGGTGATGTATCTGCTCGACTTCAGCGTCGACAACTTGAGCTTGATGGCGTTGACGCTGGCGGTCGGGTTCGTCGTCGACGATGCGATCGTGATGCTCGAGAACGTCAGCCGCCACATCGAAGAGGGCGAGAAGCCGTTCGCGGCGACGCTCAAAGGTGCGCAGGAGATCGGTTTCACGATCGTGTCGATGACGATTTCGCTCGCGGCGGTGTTCATCCCGATCTTGTTCATGGGCGGCATCGTCGGGCGCTTGTTTCACGAGTTCTCGATCACGATCATCGCGGCCATTCTGATGTCGGGCCTGATCTCGCTGACGCTGACGCCGGTGCTGTGCAGCAAGCTGTTGCGACCCGGCGTGGCGCATCGGGAGGAACACGAGTTCCACCGGGTGCGTGACGCGTACGCGCGCTCGCTCGATTGGGTGCTCGCGCACCGCGGTGTCGCCCTGCTCACGTTGGCGGGGTCGTTGGTCTTGACCGGCGCGCTGTTCGTCGTGGTTCCGAAGGGCTTCATCTCGAAGGACGACACCGGCTTTCTGATCGGCACGACCGAAGGTGCACCCGACATTTCGTTCGAGGCGATGGCGCAGAAGCAGCAGGAGGCCATCAAGTTGGTGGCGGCCGATCCGTATGTCGACAAGCTGGTCGGCTTCGTCGGTGTCGGCGGGCCGAACGGAACGCTGAACAACGGCCGCATCCTCGCCGGTCTGAAGCCGCAGGACGAGCGGCCGCTCGCACAGAAGGTGCTCGAGCAGTTGCGGCCGCGACTCGACTCGATACCGGGCTTGAAGATTTACCTGCAGAACGTGCCGGCGCTGCGGATCGGCGGCTTCGTCAGCAAGAGCGAATTCCAGTACGCGCTGCTCGACGCCGATATGAACGAGTTGATCGCTTGGGTGCCGAAGATCGTCGATCGGATGAATCACTCCGACGTGTTCGTCGACGTGAATACGAATCTGATCCTCGACAATCCCAAGGTAGAGGTGATCATCGATCGGCCGCGCGCGTCGCGGATGGGCGTGAGCGCCGACCAGATCGAGCAGGCGCTTTACACGGCCTATGGCGCGCGGCAGATCTCGACGATCTACGCATCGACCGACCAGTACGCCGTGATCATGGAACTGTTGCCGGAGTTCCAGCGCGATCCCAGCGCGCTCGGCATGCTCGATGTGCGTGGCACCGCCGGCGCGTTGATTCCGCTGCGCGCGCTGGCGGAGTTCAAGCACGTCACCGGACCGCTGACGATTTCCCACGTCGGCCAGCTGCCGTCGGCGACGATCTCCTTCAACCTGGCGCCCGGCAAGGCGCTCAGCAATGCCGTCGCCGCGATCGACAAGATCCAGGCGGAGCTGAAGTGGCCCGATACGTTGATCGGAAAGTTCCAAGGCACGGCGCTCGCCTTCCAATCGTCGTTGGCGGGAATGGGGTTGCTGCTGTTGCTCGCGATCGTGACGATCTATCTCGTCCTCGGCGTGCTGTACGAGAGCGCGATTCACCCCTTGACGATTCTGTCAGGCCTGCCGAGCGCCGGCCTGGGCGCGCTGTTGACCTTGTTGCTGTTTCGCATGGAGCTCGATCTGTACGCGTTCTTGGGGCTGATCTTGTTGGTCGGCGTCGTCAAGAAGAACGCGATCATGATGATCGACTTCGCGCTCGAGGCGCAGCGTAACCGCCAGTTGGATGCGGCGACCGCGATCCGCGAAGCGTGTCTGCTGCGGTTCCGGCCGATCATGATGACGACGTTCGCGGCGTTGTTCGGCACGCTGCCGATCGCGCTGGGCTTCGGCGCGGGCGGCGCCTCTAGGCAGTCGTTGGGGCTAGCGGTCGTCGGCGGTCTATTCGTATCGCAGCTGTTGACGCTGTACTTGACGCCGGTCATCTACCTCGCGTTCGAGACGCGGCTCGAGCGGATGCGCGCCCGTCGCGGCCGCGACGCGGAGGTCGCCGCCGGCAACTCCGTCGGTTGACCGGCGCCGCGGCAGAATGTCGACGGCGTAGACCAATACCGGTCCGTCGCGGTCGACCAGCACGCCTTTCGATGCGTCCAAGATGTGCCGAATGCGGGCGTTGTCGGCGAGCGCGTGTGCGCGCATCGAGACGATACCGTGAGCGCGCGCGAATCGCGTGAGCGCCTTCAGCAGCACGCGACCCAAGCCGAGGCCGTGCAACGCGTCGATCACGGCGACGGCGGGTTCGACGACGTCGTGTTCTCCGGCGGGGAGGAAATACCGTGCGACGCCGACGATTCGCCCCTCGATGATGCCGTCAGGGCCGATC
>DASRZO010000317.1:0-7684 GCA_035686405.1 Pseudomonadales bacterium
GAACACTTGGCGCCGAATCCGCCGGAGCCGCCGACTTAACCGCCGCGTTGGAGCGGTCGCGATCCATTCATCCGTCCGTGCCGTTGTGCGATCATCCGCGCCAATTCCCACGTTCGGAGTTCCCAGTCATGCCTCAAAAGCTGCCCCTGTTCGTCGGCGGCGAATTCGTCGCGAGCGATACCAACGAGTGGTTGCCGGTCACGAATCCGGCGACGCAGGACGTACTCGCGGAAGTGCCGTTCGCCACGAAGGCGGAAATCGATCGCGCGGTCGCGAGCGCGAAGGAGGCATTCCTGACGTGGCGCGAGGTGCCGACGCCGGAACGCGCCCGACTGATGCTGCGGTATCAGGATCTGCTGAAGAAAAACCAGGACGATGTCGCGCGTATCTTGTCGCGTGAGACGGGCAAGACGTTCGCCGACGCGCAAGGCGACGTGTGGCGGGGGATCGAAGTCGTCGAACACGCGTGCAACGTGGCGACGCTGATGATGGGCGAGACGGTCGAGAACGTCGCGCGCAAGATCGATACCTACAGCTACGTGCAGCCGCTCGGCGTGTGCGCCGGCATTACGCCGTTCAACTTCCCGGCGATGATTCCGCTGTGGATGTTTCCGATGGCGATCGCGTGCGGCAACACGTTCGTGCTGAAGCCGTCCGAACAGGATCCGATGACGCCGAACCGGTTGATCGAACTCTTCGTCGACGCCGGTGCGCCGAAAGGCGTGGTGCAACTCGTGCACGGCGGCCGGCAGCAAGTCGACGCGTTGCTGACGCACCCCGACATCAAGGCTATTTCGTTCGTGGGTTCCGTGCCGGTCGCGCAGCACGTGTACCGCACCGGCACGCAACACTTGAAGCGGGTGCAGGCGATGGCCGGCGCGAAGAACCACATGGTGATCATGCCGGACGCGAACAAGGAGCAGGTCATCAGCAATCTGATCGGCGCATCCTGCGGCGCGGCCGGGCAGCGCTGCATGGCGATCAGTGTCGCCGTGTTCGTCGGCGCGGCGAAGGAGTGGATTCCGGATCTCAAGGCGGCGATGGCGGCCGTCACGCCGGGACCGTGGGACCAACCGGCCTCGGCATATGGTCCGCAGATCAATCCGCGCGCGAAGGAGCGCATCGTCGGCTTGATCAAGAAGGGCAAGGAAGAAGGTGCGACGTGCCAGCTCGACGGCTCGAACCACACCGTCGCCGGGTATCCGAAAGGCAACTGGTTGGGACCGACGCTCTTCACCGACATCACGCCCGACATGACGATCTACAAGGAAGAGATCTTCGGGCCGGTTCTGCTTGCGGCGCAGGTCGACGATCTCGATGCCGCGATCGGCATGATCAACGCGAGCCCGTACGGCAACGGCACGTCGATCTTCACCTCGAGCGGCGGCGCCGCGCGCAAATTCCAGCACGAAATCGAAGTGGGGCAAGTCGGCATCAACGTGCCGATTCCGGTGCCGCTGCCGTTCTTCTCGTTCACCGGTTGGAAGCAGTCGTTCTTCGGCGATCAACATGCGTACGGCAAGCAGGCCGTGCGCTTCTACACCGAGACGAAGACCGTGACGGCGCGGTGGTTCGACGAAACGTCGGCCGTCGGCTCCAACATGACGATCAAGCTGCAGTAACGTGAACTTCGATCTGACCGACGAACAGCGCGCGTATCGCGACGCGGCGCGCCAATTCGCGATCGGCGAACTCGCGCCTCATGCGGCTCGTTGGGACGAGGAGCAGTATTTTCCGAAGGAAGTCGTCCGTAGGGCCGGTGAACTCGGCTTCTGCGCGCTGTACACGCCGGTCGCCGACGGCGGCCTCGGCCTCTCACGCCTCGACGCCAGCATCATCCTCGAAGAGATGGCGGCCGGCTGCACGTCGACGACCGCGTACATCACGATCCACAACATGGCGCTGTGGATGATCGCGACGTTCGGCAGCGAGCCGCTGAAGGCGCAGTGGTGTCCGTCGATGGTCACCGGCGAAAAGCTCGCCTCGTATTGCTTGACCGAACCCGGCGCGGGTTCGGACGCCGCGTCGTTGAAGACGGTCGCCAGGCTGAGCGGCAACGAATATCGCCTGACCGGAACGAAGGCATTCATCTCCGGCGCGGGTTCCACCGAAGTGCTCGTCGTGATGGCGCGCCTCGAAGACGAGAAGGGCGTGCACGGCGGCGCCGGCGGCGTCTGCAGTTTCGTCGTGCCGGGCGATGCGCCCGGCATCACGTACGGCCGCAAAGAGCAGAAGATGGGCTGGAACAGCCAACCGACGCGGCAGATCAACTTCGACGACGTCGCAATCCCGATCGGCAATCGGCTCGGCAACGAGGGCGACGGCTTCAAGATCGCGATGCGCGGCCTCGACGGCGGCCGCATCAACATCGCGACGTGTTCGATCGGCACCGCACAAGCGGCGCTCGATCAGGCGACGCGCTACATGACGGAGCGCCGCCAGTTCGGCCAGACGCTGTCGCAGTTCCAAGCACTGCAGTTCAAGTTGGCCGACATGGCGACCGAGCTCGTGGCCGCGCGCAACATGGTGCGGCTCGCGGCGTGGAAGCTCGACTCGAAGGATCCCGACGCGACGACGTACTGTGCGATGGCGAAGCGCTTTGCGACCGACGTCGGGTTCGAAGTCTGCAACGCGGCGCTGCAATTGCACGGCGGCTACGGCTACATCAAGGAATATCCCCTCGAACGGCACGTCAGGGACAGCCGCGTGCACCAGATCCTCGAGGGAACCAACGAAATCATGCGCGTCATCATCTCCCGCCGGGTCTTGATGGAGGGCGCGAACGAGGTGATTCGATGATTCAGAGCACGACGAAGAAACTCGGCGTCGAGGTGCGCGGCCACACGGCGCTGGTGACCATCGACAATCCGCCGGCGAATACGTGGGACGCGGAAAGCCTCGGCGGCCTGCAAGCGCTCGTCGCCGCGTGCAACGCCGACAAATCCATCTATGCGATCGTGATCACCGGCAAGGGCGAAAAGTTCTTCTCGGCCGGCGCCGATTTGAAGCTCTTCGCCGACGGCGACAAAGCGGTTGCGGCGACGATGTCGATCGCGTTCGGCGCTGCGTTCGAAGCGCTCGCGAACTTCCGCGGTGTGACGATCGCCGCGATCAACGGATTCGCGATGGGCGGCGGTCTCGAGTGCGCGCTCGCGTGCGACATCCGGATCGCCGAGAAACAGGCGCAGATGGCGCTGCCCGAAGCGACGGTGGGGCTGCTGCCGTGCGGCGGCGGTACCCAGAACTTGGCGTGGGTCGTCGGCGAAGGTTGGGCGAAGCGGATGATCCTCTGCGGCGAGCGGGTAGCGGCGGATAGGGCGCTCGAGATCGGGTTGGTCGAAGAGGTCGTCGAGACCGGCGCGGCGCTCGACAAAGCGCTTGCGCTGGCCGAATCGGCCGGCAAACAAAGTCCGCCGGCGGTCACCGCGTGCAAGGGCTTGATCCAACGCGCGCGCGAAGGGGACATCGCGTCGGCGTACGCGTCGGAGCGCGAGTCGTTCGTAAAGCTGTTCGACACCCTCGACCAGACCGAAGGCGTGAAGGCATTCCTCGAGAAGCGCAAGCCCCTGTGGAAGAACGCATGACGGCGGCGCAGCTGCTGAATCAGGCGTCGGACGTCGTCGTACTCGAGGAGCGTCGAACGCGATCGGGCCATTGCGTCGCTGCGGCGACGCTGAACTTCGAGAAGACGCTGAACTCGCTGTCGCTGCCGATGATCGAGATCTTGGCGCCGCAACTCGAGCGTTGGGCCGCGCGCAGCGACGTCGTCGCGGTGCTGCTGCGCGGCGCCGGCGAGCGCGCATTCTGCGCGGGCGGCGACATCCAAGCGTTGTATCGCGGCATGGTGCGCAACCACGCGGAAGGGCGCGAAGTCGACGACTATCCGCGGCGGTTCTTCGAGTCCGAATACCGGCTCGACTACGCGATCCACACCTATCCGAAGCCGGTGATCGCGTTCGGCCACGGCGTCGTGATGGGCGGCGGGCTCGGCTTGTTCTCCGCGTCGCAGTTTCGGCTGGTGACGGAACGTTCGCGCGTCGCAATGCCCGAGGTGACGATCGGATTGTTTCCGGATGCCGGCGCGTCGTGGATTCTGCGCGGATTGCCGCAACAGTACGCCGCGTGGCTCGGTATGACGGGGACCCACCTGGCGGCGGCCGATGCGCTGCACATCGGGCTCGGTACGCATGCGATCGCGGCGGCCGCATGGCCGGCGTTGGTCGATGCGCTGGTCGGCGCGACGTGGACGGGCGAGACGAAAGCCGATCGCGCGTCGGTGGAACGTTCCCTCGCGTCGGTCGACCGGCCGACGTTGCCGGACAGCGCGCTCGCGGCGCATCGCGCGATGCTCGAAGACGCGCTACCGACACTGCCGAAAACGGTTCGCGACACGGTGCAAGCGCTGACGAGCCTGGCCGGCCGCGGCGACTACATCGACAAAGGTCTCGCGACGATGCGCAGCGGCTGCCCGACGTCGGTCGGCATCGTGCAAGGACAACTCGAACGCATCGGGCCGATGACGCTGGCCGATACCTTCCGCATGGAACTGACGCTCGCGACGCATTGCGCGAACAATCCGGATTTCCTCGAAGGCGTGCGCGCGTTGATCATCGACAAAGACAATCGGCCTAGGTGGACCTACGGCTCGGTCGATGCGCTGCCGGCGGAGTACGTCGCGTCGCACTTCGAAGCACCGTGGCCGGTGCATCCGCTCGCAGACTTGGGAGAAGCATGATGGCACGAATCGGATTCGTCGGACTCGGCAACATGGGCGGACCGATGGTCTTGAACCTGGTCAAGGCCGGACATCGAGTCGTCGCGTTCGATTTGGTCGATACCGCGCTCGCGAAGGCGAGGCAGGGCGGCGCCTCGACCGCCTCGTCGGCGCCAGCAGCGGCCGATGGTGCCGACTTCTTCATCAGCATGTTGCCTGCGAGTCGGCACGTCGAAGGCCTGTATCTAACGACCGATTCGGGCGGCAAATGCCTGCTCGACGGTATCGCGAAGTCGACCGTCGTCATCGATTGCAGCACGATCTCGCCGCAATCGGCGCGGAAGGTCGCGGAGGCGGCCAAGGCGCGCGGTATCGCGATGCTCGACGCGCCGGTGTCGGGCGGCACGGCCGGCGCCGAGAAAGGCACGCTGACGTTCATCGTCGGCGGCGACGCGCCGGTGCTCGAACGCGCGCGGCCGATCCTCGAGAAGATGGGCGCGAACATTTTTCACGCCGGCGCACACGGCGCGGGGCAAGTCGCGAAGATCTGCAACAACATGCTGCTCGCGATCCACATGACGGGAACCGCGGAAGCGCTGGCGCTCGGCGTCGCGAACGGCCTCGATCCGTCGGTGTTGTCGGAGATCATGAAGCGCTCGTCCGGCGGCAATTGGTCGCTGAACGTCTACAACCCGTATCCGGGCGTGATGGAGGGCGTGCCGGCGTCGCGCGGCTACAGCGGCGGATTCCTCGTCGATCTGATGATCAAGGACTTGGGTCTCGCGATCGACGCGGCCGAGGGCACCGAGATGGCGATCCCGATGGGTACGCTCGCGCGCAACTTGTATCGGCTGCTGAAGAATCAGCACGCGGCCGGCGCGCTCGATTTCTCGAGCATCCAGAAACTGTACGGCAAGGACTAACGATTCGATCGAGCCGCGGTTGCGCAGCTCGCATGAGGGCGCGTCGCGCTAGGACAGCATCTCCATCGCCGCTTGCATGTCTTCCGACAGATCCTCGATCTCGCTCGCATCGATCGACGGATCGAGACCGACCCGGCCGAATGCGCTGATCTTCGTCCAATCGAGCTGCGCGCACGGATGGTTCGTACCGGCGTACGTCTGCAGGTGCGCGACCATGACGACGTCGACGTAGTCGGCCTGCGCGACGGTGCGGTCGTACTGCACGAACTGCGTCGGCACCGCGGCGATTTCGGCGGGAAACTTCCAGTTGCGCAGGATCATGCCGCCGAGCTCGCCGTGAATTTCGTCGATCACTTTGTCGAGCGTGATGCTGTCGTTCAGCAGCCGGTCGTGTTCTTCGGCCCATGTCAGAATCGGCAGTGCGCCGATGTTGTGCGTGAGCCCGGCCAACATCGCTTGATCGGCCTTGAGGCGCGTGAAGGTGCGCGCGAGCACGGTGCTGATCGCGGCGACCTGCGTCGCTTGAGCCCAAACGGCGCGCAGCTTGCGATCGATGATTTCAGACGTCGCTTGGAACATCTGCTGCATTGCGAGGCCGGTCGCGAGATTGCAGGTGTAGTCGATGCCGAGGCGGCCGACCGCCATCGAGATCGATTCGATCTCGCGCGCGCCGCGATACATCGGCGAGTTGGCGACTTTCAGCAACCGGGCCGCGAGACTCGGGTCACCGCCGATCACCTCCGCCAATTCGTTGACGGAAATGTCTTCGCGCTCGGCAGCGTCGCGAATGTTCAGCGCGACTTCCGGCAGTGTCGGCAGCTGCAATTGGTCCTTGCTGATCGCGGTGGTGACTTCTTCGCGAACGGCGTCGGCGACGTTGGACATCGAAAAACTCCGATCTCGGGGGGTGAGCTGATCGAAGTATAGGAAAGTTATCGAAGCGCGAAGGTGACGCCGGTCGCGCGCAAATCACCGGTGCTCGAATCGTTGACGACGGCGAGCGCTTCACCGGCGTCGGCGGCCGTCGTCGCGACGCCGACCAACGTACCTGCGGCGCCGCCGGCCGCATTCGTAAGCGCCGTTCCGACGCGGGGGGCGGGTGAACCGCGCCAGTCGAGCCGTTGCAGATGCCGCTTCGGGCGGCCCAAGTGCTGAGTGCGTGCGACGATCTCTTGGCCGAGATAGCACCCCTTCGTGAAGCTGACGGCGTCGATGCGGTCGTAGTCGAGCATCTGCGGTAGGAATTCTTCCGATGTGGTCGCGTTCACGTGCGCGATGCCGGCGCGCACGTCGAGCAGATCCCACGGCGCGGCGTCGCCGGTCTGCGCGCGCGATTCATAGTCGCGCCAAAGATCGACCGCGGCTTCGTACGCGAGTGCGACGAGCGCACGCGGCTGCGATCCGGGTAGCGCGATCGCGACTCCGCCGCGAAACGGTCCGCTCGCGTACGGCTGCGTCGGCAGCGCTTCGGCGGCCGGTGGATCGATCAGCCCGAGCAAGATCGGCGCGGCTTCCGGTGGATCGAAACGCGAACGCGCGAACGCGAGGTATTTGGCGAGGCTCGCGCGAATCGGTTCGCGCAACGACGCATCGACGATCAGCGCCGGTTGACCGCCGATCTGCGCGACGATTGCGTCGGCGACGACGCGACCCTTGATGTTGCAGTAGGCGCCGAGCAATGCGCGCGTCGCGGACGACTCGCGCATGTCGCACGTGAGATAGCCCTGCAGGAACGTGATCGCGTCGGGACCGGCGAAGCGCATCGCGGTCAGGTGATTGAGGTCGACACAGCGAGTTGCGCCGACATCGCTCTCCAGATGGTTCGATCGCACGCGCGGCGCCACGGCCGTTGCGTCGATCGCGAAACCGCGCTGCTCGAGGAATTGCCGCCACTGCTGCTGCACGCCGACGCTCACGTGGGTTTGCGCTGTTCGCGAATGATTTTCGACGGCCGACCCAGTAGTGTCGAGCCCGGTCGTCGCACGGAACTCCCATGTCCCCCGAGAAAACGCCGGCAAAAGGCACTTCGTCCGTCAACGAACCGGCG
>DASRZO010000318.1:0-2583 GCA_035686405.1 Pseudomonadales bacterium
GAACTCGTCAGCACGATGCGGCCGTAGTTCTGGTCCATCATGATCGGCCACGCGGCGTGCGTGACGTACGCGGTGCCGTTCAGATGCACGTTCATCACGATGTCCCAGTCTTCGAGCGGCATCTTCTTGAAGCTCTTGTCGCGCAAGATGCCGGCGTTGTTGACGAGGATGTGCACCGTGCCGAAGGCCTTGACCGCATCGTCGATGATCGACTTCGCGCCTTCCTTCGACGACACCGACGCTTTGTTCGCGATGGCCGTGCCGCCGGCCGCCTTGATCTCTTTCACCACCTGATCGGCGGCGTCGCCCGAACCGGTGCCGTCGCCCCTGCCGCCCAAGTCGTTCACGACGACTTTCGCACCGCGCTTCGCAAATTCGAGCGCGTGGGCCTTGCCGAGGCCACCGCCTGCGCCGGTGATCACGACGACTCTGTCTTTGAAATCGCTCATGGGTCTTGCTCCCCCTTGGGTGTTGTCCATCGGCCCGTTCGCGGGCCTTCGTTTTGAGCCAGCCGCTAACCTTAACGGCTTTGCGGGCGCGGGCCAAATGTACCCCTGCTCGCCGTCGGGCTTCGCCGCGATCGTCGAAGCATCGTTCATCTATTCGGCTTGCCACGGCGTGCTGCGCCGCCTGTTCGCGCGGCGCGTTTGCTTTCGCGCCGCGCGCGCGGCACCGTAGTCGGCCGCACTTGCGAGCGGTTCGACAATGAGATCACTGGGTAAGAAGCCGGACGGCGCACGGCTCGAGCGGATGAAGGCGTCGCCGCTGTGGAACGGCGGGCGCTTCGCGAACGTGCATCCGGTCATCCCGGGGCTACGCGATCCGAAGGCGTCGATGCCGACGCTCGCCGACTTCCTGCTCGGCGGCGAGCGGCGTTATCCGCGCGGGCCGTTGCCGTCGACGAGCCCGCTCGATGCGTGGCGCAAGCCGCCGGCAAGCGGACTACGGGCGACGTGGCTCGGCCATTCGACGGTGCTGATCGAGATCGACGGCCTGCGCGTGCTAACGGATCCTGTATGGGGCAAGCGCGCGTCGCCGTCGCAGCTCGCCGGACCGAAGCGGTTTCAGCCGGTGCCGATTCATTTGAAAGAGCTGCCGCCGGTCGATCTCGTGATCGTCTCGCACGATCACTACGATCACTTGGACTTTCCGACGATCCACGAACTCGCGCGACGCGACGTGCCGTTCGTGACGTCGCTCGGCGTCGGCGCGCATCTCGAGGCGTGGGGCGTGCGCGCCGCGCGCATCACCGAACTCGATTGGTGGGAGACGCATCGTCTACCGAATGCGGAGCTCGCCGTCACCGCCGCGCCGGCGCAGCATTTCTCCGGCCGCAGCCTCGAACGCAACGGCACGTTGTGGTCGTCGATGATCGTGCGCACGCCGCAGCACTCGGTGTTCTTCGGCGGCGACGGCGGCCTGACGACGCAGTTTCGCGAGGTGCGTGAACGGCTCGGGCCGTTCGATCTCGTGATGCTCGAGGTCGGCGCATTTCATCCGGCGTGGGGCGACATCCACTTGGGTCCGGAAAACGCGCTGAAGGCGCTCGACATGCTCGGCGGCGGTGCGTTTCTGCCGGTGCACTGGGGCACGTTCTGTCTCGGTATGCACGCGTGGGATCAACCGCCCGACGTGCTGTACGAACTCGCGCCGAAAACCGGCGCGCGCTTGCTGATGCCGCGCATCGGCGAAGCGATCGAACCGGCACACGACCACGTCGTGAAAGCGTGGTGGCGCGTCGTCGACAAACGCGAGTATCCGCAGCCTACGGCCGAGCCGGTGGCCGCGAGCGCCACCGCGCCGAAAGCGATGCCGTGGCCGCTCGACTAGACCAACAAAACGTCACGTCACCGGTCGGCTGATTGTCCGAGCAAGGCGTCCACGCTCTGCTTTCCCCGCTCCGCGCGGCTCTGCTCTAATCTGGCGATCGACACACGGGGGACGACGATGAGCGAATCGGCGAGTCGGATCGTGGGGGGCGTTCGAGTCGATACGGTGGCCGGCCGCCTCGAAGGCGTGCAGCACGAGCGCCATCAAGCATTTCTCGGTATTCCGTTTGCGCAGGCGCCGGTCGGCGCGCGGCGGTTCGGCGCACCACAACCGGCCGACGGTTGGAGCGGTGTGCGCGCTGCGAATGCGTTCGGCTACTCGTCAATCCAAGGCACGCATCCGGTGCCCGGCATGGCGGCGAGCGGACCGCGCAACGAAGACTGTCTGTACCTGAACGTGTACACACCGGCTGCCGACAACGCGAAGCGGCCGGTACTGTTCTGGATTCACGGCGGCGGCTTCGTGCTCGGCTCGGGCTCCGAAGCGTTGTATGACGGCGGCCCGCTCGCGACGCGCGGCAACATCGTTGTCGTCGCGATCCACTACCGCTTGGGCGCGCTCGGCTACCTCTATCTCGGCGGCCACGGCGGCGATGCGTGGGGTGCGTCGGCCAACGCCGGACAACTCGATCAAATCGCGGCGCTGCGCTGGGTGCGCGACAACATCGCCGCGTTCGGCGGCGATCCGAACAACGTGACGATCGCCGGCGAATCGGCGGGATCCATGGCGTGCGCGACGCTGCTAGCGATGCCG
>DASRZO010000319.1:0-6068 GCA_035686405.1 Pseudomonadales bacterium
CGCAAAAGCGCACGCCGCGAATTCACATCGACGGGGCCACTACGACGGTCGCGGCGGCGTGTTCGCGCTTCGGCGTCAGCCGCTGGACGTACTACCGCCGTCGCCGCACCGGGTGGTCGCGAGCACGTGCCGCGTCGACCCCGACCGAGCCGGGGCGCCGGCCGGACGCGTCGATCCCAGCGTGGTTCGACTATCGCGGCCGACGCATGTCGTTACGCAGATGGAGCCAGCAGCTCGACCTGAACTACCGGACGATGCTCGCGCGCATCAAGCGCGGGCTCACGTTCGCCGAGGCGCTGGAGCACCCGTACAAAACGCGTCTCCCGACGCCCTCGCCCACCGCGCGCTCGACAACGAGGCGCTCGGCAAGCCTGCGCGCTCCAACGAAGGCGTCGAGGCGCGCGCGCTGAGTCGCCGCCGCGCATCGAATATTGCGTCTCGCGCGCATCCGCCGCCGCACGGCGCACGGCTTCACTGTGACATACGTCAACATCGACGAAATTCCTCACGAATACCTACACAGCCGTAACCGGTTCCCAACACGCATTCCACGGAAATCACCGACAATGGCCGCATGTCACACGCACCATATCGTCGCGACGAGGCGCCCGGGCGCCACCTACGCAGCGACCGCTGTATGCTCCGCCGCGGCCGCTGGTATATCGCCACGCGCGAGGGGATCGACGTCGGTCCATACGAGAGCCGCGAAACGGCCGAACGCGATGCCCGTCTGCTCGTGATGATGCTCGACGCCGTCGACGATCCGAAGGCGGCTCACGCATTCATTTCGGAGTTTCAACGTCGCGCGCACGCGCCGAATAAGCGCGCCGCCACGTCGCCCAAACGCCGGCTCGATCAATTGCGATGAATCTCGGCACCGCTGCTTGCCAGTTCGGTTCGCGGCGCCTCACGCGGTTGCGGCCCGATCTCAGAGATCGACGAACAAATCGCGCGGATCGACGCCACTCTTGACGACCTTCAATTCCGTCAACTGATCGACCAGCGTCTGCCAACGCGCGAGCGTCATTTCGCCGACGGCTTTCGTGTCCTTCGTACGAATCAATTCGACTTGCGCAGCTGCGCTGTCGCGAAACGTCTGCGCATCCATCGCCTTGTTGATCTGCGCCATCACGGCGTTGGTTGGGGCGGGATCGGCGAGGTATGCCTGCCAACCGGCGCGCACGGCCGCGACGAAGCGCCGCACTTCGTCGGGGGACTTCCGCAGGTGATCGCGCGTCGTTACGAGCACCGTCGTGTACGGGTTGTAGCCGCTCTGCGCGATCAGGAACGTCGCCACCTTGAGGCCGGCGCGTTCCGCCGTCAGCGGCTCGCTGGTGACGAAACACTGTTGCGACAACGTCGCGTCCTTCTGGAAATTGCCGATGCCGCCGAGGTAAGGCGCGGTCTTCACGACGAGCGGGCCGTACTTCTTCGTCAGGAACTGCGCATACGGCAAGCCCGCTTGCCACAACAGCATGCCATCCGACTTCAGCACTTGTTCGAGCGACGTGAATCCGCGTTCGGCGTGGACCATGATTCCTTGCGGGTTCGTCTGATACGTCGCAAACAAAGCCACGACGTTCTTCGCGCCACGATCGTGCGAGATCACCACTTCGTCGGCCGACACGATCGCGTAGTCGACTTTGCCGGCGCCGAGCACTTGGATCGTCGGCGTACCCGATCCGCCTTCGATGATCGCCACGTCGAGCCCGTTCTTCGCGTATGCGTCGATCGTGCGCGCGGCATAGAAGCCGCCGAATTGCGGCTCCGCCTTCCAGTTCAATGCGAGTTGGATCGGATCGGCCGATGCCGCACACGCAACACTCAGCGAGACAATCGCCAGCAGCCGCCAGTGAACCCATCGTCGCATCGTCTAAGCACTCCTCGTGTACGGGCGGCGTCGCAGCAGCGCACCGCTGATCAAATCGATCGTCAGAACCAATGCCAGCGCGAGCACGCTCGACGCGAGCACGCCCGCAAATACCAAATCCACCCGCTGCTGCGTGCGCGCCGAGTCGATCAGGCTACCAAGGCCGCCGCCGGCGATGAACTCGCCGACGATCGCCCCGATCGTCGCGAGCCCGACCGAAATACGTAGGCCCGTGAGAATGTACGGAATGGCCGACGGAATCTGCAGCGAACGAATCATCTTCCATTTCGACGGCTGGTAGAGCCCGAACAACTCCCGCAACAGCGGATCCGTCTCCTCGAGGCCGGTCAGCGTGTTGGCGAGAATGGGGAACAGCGACACGATGAACGCCGACGCACGCACCGTCGTATCGCCGAAGCCGAACCAGATGACCAACAGCGGCGCGATGGCGACGATCGGCACCGTCTGAAAGAACACGCAGAACGGCAATACCGCGCGCCGCAAGATCGGGACCGAGAAGAACGCGATCGCGAGCGATACCCCGATGACGAAGCTGCCGACGAGTCCCCAGACGATCGCACCCAAAGTCTGCACCGTCGCAGCCCAGAGTTCCGGCCACAGTTCGACTGTCGTTGCGTAGATGTCGCTCGGCGCCGGCAACAAATACGACGCAATCCAGCCAGCACCGACGACGCATTGCCACACGACGAGCAAGATCGCGAGGAACGCCCACGCCGGCAGGTTCCGCCGCATCGCACCGATCATGTGTCGCGCTCCAACGTCGCAAATCGCTCCGACAAGGCGCGAACCTGCGCGTTGAACTCGGAGCTGAGCTTCAGCGACTGATCGCGCTTCCCGAACGAGATCGTACGATCGGTGTCGATTTGCCCGCTGCGGTTCATCAACAGTACCCGATCGCCGAGATACACCGCTTCTGCGATCGAGTGCGTCACGAACACATACTGCAGACCCAGACGCTCGCGCAGATCGAGCAGCAAATCCTGCAGCCGAAACCGGGTGCGTTCGTCGAGCGCCGCAAACGGCTCGTCGAGCAGCAGCATCTTCGGCTGTGTGATCAATGCACGCGCCAATGCAACGCGCATTTGCATGCCGCCGCTCAGTTCGCGCGGAAAGTGTTCGACCCGTTCGCCGAGGCCGAGCGACGCGAGCAAAGTTCGGATCGCCGCGCCCGAATGTTCGGCATCACGGCCCGTCAATTCGAGCGGAAGCCGCACGTTCTCGAAACTCGAGCGCCACGGCACCAAACGCGGCTCTTGAAACACGTACGACACGTGTCCGGCGAGACCGGGCGCGATCGTGAGTGCGCCGCCCGTCGGCGCTTCGATGCCCATCAGGACGCGCAACAGCGTCGTCTTGCCGCATCCTGACGGCCCGAGCAACGACACGCACTGTCGCGCCGGAATCGAGAACGAGAGTTGCAGCGTGTCTTGCGTGCGATTCGCGAACCGCTTGGTCAGTTCGCGCGCATCGATCAACGTCTCGCCGAGCGTCGCCTCGGTGCGAGCGGTCGCGTCGCTCATTGCAGCTCCGCGAGCCAACTGGCCGCGACTTCACGCGCCGCGCGGACGTTGTCGCGACCGGCGCGGAATGCCCACTTCCAATCGGTCGATTTGCTTTCGTATTCCGGATTCGCGAAGTGCTTCTTCCCGTCTTTGACGACGAGCTCGGCATCGAAGTCGACGCTGTCTGCGAGTGCGATGAACTCGTGCAGGCGCTGCAGGATCACCGGCTTCGGATCCTCGGGATAGGTCCGTTGCCACGTCTGTATCGATTTCTCGTAGTCAGCTTGATGCTGCGTGCGCTCCGACTCCACCGCATTCACGCGGTACTGGTGCATGACCGGATCGTCGAGCGATTTTTCGTTGTCGGCGTAGCTCTGCTCCACTTCCGCGCGACTCGCCTCGGGCAACAGCGGCAGCAGATTCTTGCGTGCTTCGGCCATCTGCTTCCTGGTATCGGCGTTCGCGTCGTCGACTTCCTGTTCGGGCGTACGTTGATACGACGGCGGCTGCGGTTTGCGCTGCTCGCGGATCTTCGCGTAGTCGCTCTTGAACTCGTCGGATTGGTAGTACGCCTGCAGACACAGCGCGAGGGCGCGCACGACGTCGGCGCGATCGGCGACCGGCAACGCTTTGAACGGGACGATGATCGGCCCTATGAGACCGAAGCCCGAGCCGGTGATCACCGCATCGATGCTGTCGCGGCCAGCGGTCGCTGCATTGATGCCGAGACGTTCTTCGGCGGTACCGCTTTTCGCACTCGTCGCTCGACTCGCTCGCTCCTTCGTCGGCGCACTCGCGCCATCGCTCGTCGCCGTCGCGCCCTTGTCGCCGGAGCCGCATCCGCCGACGGCGACGAGCAACGCGAGCGCAAGCCATCGCAACGTCGTCGCGGTCCACCCGAATCCGAGCACCTTCATTGGAATTTGTCCGTAGCTTCAACCGTCCGCGGCGGTAGCGTAACAGGGGATCGAAGGCGCGCAACGGCGCCGCAACTCCAGCGCCGCCGCAACTTGGCAGCGCCGAAGCCTTTGGCGCAAGATGGCCGTCCCTCGAATTTCAAACGGCGAACGACATGCCCAACCCACGCATCACCGAAGATCCCCGCATCGATCCTCGCATCAAAGCCCTGTTCGGGGCGATGGAACTCGCACCACAGCGCAACGTCGCCAATCGCGACGAACTGCTTGCTTCGGCAAACAGCAAAGAGGCACTCGCTGCGAGCGAAGGGCTACGCGGCTTCCTCGAGATGTGCGACAACGAGCAG
The DNA here is from genome assembly GCA_035686405.1 of Pseudomonadales bacterium. Classification (GTDB taxonomy): domain Bacteria; phylum Pseudomonadota; class Gammaproteobacteria; order Pseudomonadales; family Azotimanducaceae; genus DATJGR01. The sequence continues at coordinate 4,658 of DASRZO010000319.1, forward strand.
ATCGCGCCGTCGGCCGGGCTCACGACGACCGACTACTCCATTGCGTCGCAACCCGACGGCAACACCATCAAGATCCAGTTCATCCGACCGACCTCCAAAGACCCGGTACCGTGCGTGTACTACATCCACGGCGGCGGTATGCAGTCGATGTCGTGCTACTACGGCAACTACCGCGCGTGGGGCCGCATCATCGCCGCGCAAGGCGTTGCCGTCGCGATGGTCGACTTCCGCAACGCGCTGACGCCATCGTCGGTGCCCGAAGTTGTGCCCTTTCCGGCCGGGCTCAACGACTGCGTGTCGGGCGTGAAGTGGGTGTCCGCGAACGCCGCGAAGCTCGGCATCGACGCGGGCAGGATCATCGTCGCCGGCGAAAGCGGCGGCGGCAACCTGACGCTCGCGACCGGCCTCCAACTGAAGCGCGAAGGGGCGCAAGGACTCATTCGCGGACTGTTCGCACTGTGCCCGTACATCGCCGGTATGTGGCCGCTGCCGCAGAACCCGTCGTCGACCGAGAACAACGGCATCCTGCTCGACCTGCACAACAACACCGGTGCGATGGCGTACGGCATCATGGAACTCGAACGGCGCAACCCGCTCGCGTGGCCGGGCTTTGCGACCGAAGACGACGTGCGGGGTCTCGTGCCGACGGTCATCAGCGTCAACGAATGCGATCCGTTGCGGGACGAAGGCGTGAATTTCTATCGCCTGTTGCTGCGCGCCGGCGTGTCGGCGCGCTGTCGGCAAGTGATGGGCACGATCCACGGCACGGAGATCTTCCCGATCGCGTGTCCCGAGATCAGCCGCGACACGGCCGTCGCGATCGCCGACTTCTGTCGAACCGCGTAGGCGGTCGTTCGACGCGACGTACCGGCGCACATCCGGCAAGCGTCTGTCCGCGCTTCGTCAATCGGCGTCGTGACTACGCCGATCGTCGGTCGGCCTCGGGTTCTTCTACCCTTCGTCAGTCGGCCAGCGCAGGCGTTCGCTCTGCGCGGCGGTCCGGCGCCGTGAACGCGAGCACGCCATCGTCGATCGGTGCGAAGCGCAGCGTCATCACGTCGAGCAGATAGTTCTGATACAGGCGCCACGGCGCCTTCGATCCTTGCCTCGGAAATTTGTCCATCGCGCGCCGAACATAGCCGGACTTCAGATCGATCATCGGCACCCGTTCGACGGCCGCGTCGTCGCGCGGCGAACACTGCGTGTAGCCGCGCCGTGCCATGAAGTTCAGCAATCGGCACACGTACGCACACGTTAGATCGCACTTCAACGTCCACGATGCGTTCGTGTAGCCCATCGACAGCGCCAAGTTCGGCACGCCGCTGAACATCATTCCTTTGTATGCGAGCGTCGTCGCGAGATCGATCCGCTTGCCGTCGACACTGATCGCAACATCGCCCAGCACGCTGAG
>DASRZO010000320.1:0-4466 GCA_035686405.1 Pseudomonadales bacterium
TACCGATGTACCAGATCTTCCCGGACGACACGCCGGCGAGCGAGGCCGAAGCGCGCAAAGCGCTCGAAAAGGCAGGATTCGCCGGCGTCGTGGTGATGCGGCCCGTCAGCATCGACAAGGAGATCGTGTCGACGCCGGCCACGTATTCGGGCGGCCCGTACGGCGGCTATTGGGGCGGCTACTACGGCTACGGCTGGGGCGCGCCGTATGGACCCGGCGTCGTCAGCGGCGGCGAGATTCGCACGAACACCATCGTCACGATCGAGACGCTGATCTACTCGTTCCGCCAGAACAAACTCGTCTGGGGCGCGCAGAGCCGCGAGACGAACCCGCGCGATGTCGACAAAGTGATCGGCGGCATCGCCACCGACGTCGCGAAGGAACTGCAAAAAGAAGGGTTGATCGGCGGTCCGTAACGGCCGGCCGCGTCGCTTGCGCCGCGGCCGACTGCCGCGCCATCTCGAACACGCGCCGACCGACGGCAGCGCTCGGTCGCGCGTGGCTCGAGCCGAATCACTCCGCCGATTCCGCCCCCGCCGCGACCCACGCGAGATCGGCGCTCGACACTTTCGACGTATCGAATTTCTTCGCCGCCGCACTCATTCGCAGCAGCGCCTGCGGCACGGTCATCGGCGGCTTCGCCTCGCCCTTCTTCGGCTTGACGAAGCGCACGGGGTTGATCCGCGCGACGACGTAGTTGCGCAGGTACGGCGAGCGCAGCCCTTGCTGCTGCAGCCGCGCGACGATGCGCTTCACGTCGCCGTCGATTTCGACCAACCGCGCGGCCCACGCTTCGCGCTCGCGTAAGCTCGTTGGCAGCGGTTTGTCGCCGAAGCGCTCCACCTTCTTCAGCAACGGGTTGTACGCGCCGCCGGCAAAGCGCGCGTCGTCTTCGTAGATGATGCCGAGCGTCAGCAGCTCCGGCGCCTCGAACTCCGCCGCGAAATCGGTCTCGCGCTTGCTGCGATCGGACAGCGCGAGGCTGCGCGCCATGCGGATCACCTCGAGGCTCTTGTCCTTCAGGTTGTGCGCCTTCTCGGTGTTGAGCGCGAGAATCCGATACGCCAGCGATTCGTCCGGCGAAACGAGCGCCGTGATCTGCTTCAGCCCCAACATTTTCGCTGCGGCGAGACGGTGCTTGCCGTTCGGCGTCCACAGCGCGCCGTCGGCGCCGCGCACGACGATCAGCGGGTCGAGGAACGCACCGGCTTCGTCGATCTTCACCGCCAAACGCTTCACGTGCGTCGGCGACAGATCGCGTTGGAACGGCGTCGGTTGCAGCGCCGCGAGCGGCAACGACGCCAACAACAACGGCCGGCCGCCGAGCGGATCGCGGTACGCGCCGAGCGCGGCACCGCCGACGGCAGCGACCTGCACGACGAGGTCGGCGATCTCGGGCCGGTCGAACGGCAGCAGCAGGTCTTTCGCGTCGAGCCCGCGGCGCTCGCGCGCGGGGGCGAGTTTGCCGCGCGTGCGCCGCGGTGCTTTCGCCTTGGCCTTCGGTGCTTTGGTTTTCTGTTCCCGGCGTGCGGCGGCCATGCGCGTTTCTCGAGCGACGAATCCGCACCGAGTCTGCGACATCGCGGCGCGCGTCACCAGACGACCGACGCCGCCGTCGGCGCGAACGCACGCCCTACTCGCCGCACGCGCCCGGATGGCGCAAGCAACCACCGAAGCGGCGTAACATCAGCGCCGACGTTCGAAGCGAGGTGCGCCACGACACCGTTGCTTCGAGCCGCACCTTCTATATGCAGCTTCTACATACAGCTTCGACGGCAATGGATCCCGACAGGAGAGCAGTGCGATGACGAAACGAGCGTTGGTATTGGGCGGCGGCGGTGCGGTCGGGATCGCGTGGGAGACCGGTCTCGCGGCCGGCTTGGCGGACGAAGGCATCGACCTGCGGCACGCCGACAAGATCGTCGGCACGTCGGCCGGTTCCGCCGTCGGCGCCGAACTCGCCGCGGGTCGCGCGCCGGATGCGATGCGTGCGCGCATCGCCGAGACCGCACGGGTACGCACCGAGCAACCGTCGACGGCGAACGCGATGGCGGTGCCGGACCTGACGAAGCTGATGGAATTCATGCTGCGCCTGCCGAAGAACGAAGCCGAAGCACTCGCGCATCGCGCCGAGATCGGCGCGTACGCACTCGCGCAAACGACGATCCCGGAGGACGCGTTCATCGCGTTCTTTGCCGCGGCAACGGCCGACACGCCGTGGCCCGCGAACTACGCGTGCACCGCGGTCGACGCGCTCGACGGTCGCTTCGTCGTCTTCGATCAGAGCACCGGCGCACCGCTCGGCCGCGGCGTGGCATCCAGTTGTTCGGTGCCGGGTCTGTTTCCGCCGATTACCGTCAACGGCCGCCGCTACGTCGACGGCGGCATGCGTTCGGCGACGAACTTCGATCTCGCAGAAGGATTCGAGCGCGTGGTCGCGGTCGCAGTGATTCCTGCCGGCGCCGCGCAATTCATGGCCGCGCGCATCGAACCGGAGTTGAAGCAACTGCGGCGCAGCGGCTCGCACGTCGAACTGATCACGCCCGACGCCGGATCGCTCGAAGCGTTCGGCATGAATTTAATGGACGCGTCGCGCCAAGTGCCCGCGATGGAAGCGGGATTCAAACAAGGGCGCGCAGAGGCGGTTCGAATTCGCTCGGTGTGGGATTAGCTGCGGGCCACTCGTTCGAGCAACAGGCCGGTGAGGTCGCGCCGGCTGTGACTCACCCTCGCCGCACGCTCGCCCCGCCATCCACCGGCAACGCGACGCCGGTGATGAATCCCGCCTTGTCCGAGGCGAGCCACACCGCGGCGTGCGCGATGTCCCATGCGGTGCCCATCTTGCGACCGAGCGGGACGCGCGCGTCGCGCTCGGCGATCACCTCTTCGCGCGATTTGCCGTCGAGCCCGACGCGCGACTCGATCGCCATCGGCGTGTTCATCAGTCCCGGTAGGATCACGTTCGCGCGAATGCCGTAGCGCGCGTTCGCGTAGGCGAGTTGTTCGGTGAGCGCGATGACGCCGGCCTTCGACGTCTTATACGCGACGTACGGATAGCTGCCCCACGCCGCCATCGACGAGATGTTGATGATCACGCCGCGGCGTTGTGCGCGCATGCTCGGCAACGCGTGTTTGCACGCGAGCACCATGCCGCGCAGGTTGATCGACGTGACGCGGTCGAACGCATCGGCGGTGATGTCTTCGACCGGCGCATCGCCGCCGGCGAGGCTGACGCCGACGTTGTTGTGCAGGACGTCGATGCGGCCGAACGCACCGAGACAGTCCGCGATCATCCTTTCGATCGACGCTTCGTCGGCGACGTCGACGAAGCCGGCGCGCGCGGCACCGCCCTCGCCTTCGATCATCGCGACCGTCTCGCGCGCCGATTCGATGCGCCGATCCGCGACCCACACCGTCGCGCCTTCGCGCGCGAGCTCGATCGCCGTCGCGCGGCCGTTGCCGATCGTCTCGCCCGGCGTTTGACCGCCGCCGACGACGATCGCGATTTTGTCGTCGAGCAACATGGGTAGTCCCCCCGCGTTCAGCACGGCTACGATACCGCAACGCCGGCCGCGCACACTGCGCGCAAGCGATCGCGCATTCGCGCATACGAGGAGGGAGCCATGAGCCGACTGAGCCCGCTCGACGAGAACAATCTCGCGCCCGACGCGCGCGCATTTCTCGATGCGCTGAACAGCGGTCCGCGCGGCAAGATCGGGCTGATCGGTCCGTTCGGCGTGTGGGCGCACGCACCGAAGATCGGCCACGCCGCACAAGCGTTCGGCGCGGTCGCGCGCTTTCAAACGTCGCTGCCCGAGCGCATCAAGGAAATCGCGATCTGCACCGTCGGCGCCCACTACAAAGCGAAATTCGAATTCGCCGCGCACGGGCCGATGGCGATTGCCGCCGGTGTGCCGGCGGCGGCGGTCGACGCGATTCGACTCGGCAACGATCCGAACTTCGCCGATCCGGCCGACCGCACGAGCTACAGGGTCGCGCGCGAACTGCTGCTCGAACACCGCTTGAGCGACGCGACGTTCGTCGACGCGAAGGCGCGCTTCGGCGAAGCGGCTCTCGTCGAGCTCGTCACGATCATCGGTTACTACTGCATGATCTCGCTGACGCTGAATGCGTTCGACGTCGAGCTCACGTCGCGCATGACCGATCCGTTCCCCGACGGCGCCGGAACCTGACGGCATCTCGAAGGCGCAGGACCTTCCTCTCAACCGAGCAACGCACCAATGACTCATCCGTTCACCGTCGATGCCGATTCGCACGTCCTCGAACCGCCGGATTTGTGGGAGAACTATCTCGAGCCCAAATATCGCAGTCGCGGCATTCACATCAAGCAGACGCCGGAAGGCGAAGAACTGATCGTCGACAACGAAGTGATCATGCGCGGCCGGCTCGCGCTGTTGGGCGGCGCCGAGCACGAAGCACCGCCGTTGTTCGTCGACCCGAACATC
>DASRZO010000321.1:0-5182 GCA_035686405.1 Pseudomonadales bacterium
CGATCGTCGCCGCGCGGTTCGTCGCGGTGAACGGGTTGTCCATCTCGACGAGCCACGCGAGCCACGTCGGGCACGGCAAGCTCTGCCGCCGCGACGCATAGCGCCAACCGATGAACACCGCCGCGCCGAGCGCGATCGCAACCAACCCGATCCAGATTGCGGTGATCATCGTGCCGCCGCCGGTGCAGATCGATCGCGCGGCGAGGCTCGTGTCATCGCGATCGCCCGATCGACTCGGCCAACGCGCGCAGCAGCGCCGCGCCGTCCCCGCGCCACGCTGCGCCGTGCATGCACGCGAGCGTCGCCGGCCGCGTCTGCGCGAGACGCTCGAGTTGTGCGCCGGCGTGTTTCGAGTGCGAAAAGTAGTCGAGCGCGCGGCGGAACGCTTCGCTCGGCGCGAGGATGTCGGACTCGGTGACCGCCGGATGTTCCGCACCGGGCTGCGTGAAGAGATCGCCGCAAAACAGCGTCGCCGTCGTCTCGTCGAATAAGTGGCCGCATTCCCACGCGTGCGGCAAATGCGGCGTGTCGAACCAGCGCACCGTGTGTTTGCCGAGCGCGACGCGCTCGCCGTCGGCGATGACGCGCGCCGGGCGATCGGCGACGTCGTCGACCGACACCATCGTCGCGATTGCGCCGCACAGCGGCGCAGCCTGTGGCGCGACCGCGAGCCACTCGTTCAGCGAGCCGCATTCGTCCGCTTCGAAATGCGAGAACGCGACATGGCGCAACCGTTCGACCGGCATGACGTGCGCGACCGCTTCGCGCACGAGACCGAACATCTTGCGCGGCCCGGTGTGATACAGCAGCGGCTCGTCGTCGACGATCAGGTATTGATTGAACGAAAACCCGCCGGGCGCCGCCGGCACCGGCGTGTTGATCCGATAGATGCCGGCGGCGATCTCGTGCACGTTCGTGCCGGATTGGGTGTTGGTGATCGGCATGTTCGAGCTCTCCCATTGTTAATGCGCACACCGCTCGAGCGCGCGACTTCCCGAACCCAAGATCGAAGCGGCGTGGGCGCTACAACCCGAGCGTACCTGAAATCCCCATGCGGCCGACGCGAAAGCCGACGGCTGCACCGCACCGGGCTCGTTCACGCCGCGACCCGCGGCAGCGCGCAGGCGCCGCCGAATTTCGCCAAACGATGCCCGAATCGGAAAAGACATCGACGGTCGGACGCTCGAACCATGTGCGCTCCTCATCGCGAAAGGAGACGAGTCGTGTCGTTCATCACCTACAACCGCAGCGGCATTCGATCGACACCCGCGCGCGGTGCACTCGCCGCGTGTGCCGTGCTCGCCAGCGCACTTGCCGCGTTCGCGCTCGCCGACGACGCTACTGCGCCGCAGGCGCCCCGCGAGACACCGCTGAGCATGGTTCAGGCGCTGCATACCGCGTTCGGCAACCATCACGATCGCGCCGTCCATACCAAAGGCGTCGTCGTCGAGGGTACGTTCACGCCGGCAGCCGAGGCGCGCACGATCGTGCGGGCGCCGGTCTTCGCCGGCGGCACGGTGCCGGTCGTCGCACGCTTCTCGGTGTTCGCCGGCGTGCCCGATCTACCGGACAACAACGACGCCGCGGCGCCCGCCGGATTCGCGTTCAAGATCAAGGCCCCGAACGGCGACGATTTCGACGTCGAAGCGAACCAGCACCCCGTGTTCGTCGTGGCGACGTTCGACGAGTTCGCGGTCTTCCTGCGCGCGCTCGGCGCGACGGGGCCCGACACGCCGCACCCGACGCCGATCGAGCAGTTCCTCTCGACGCATCCGCTCGCAAAGACGTTCCTCGAAACGCGCACGTACCCGATCTCGTACGCGCAAGCGACGTACTGGGGGATCAATTCGCTCAAGTTCACGAATGCGAAGGGGCAGGCCGTATTCGTCCGCTATCGCCTCGTGCCGCGCGCCGACGAGCGCTACCTGACCCCGGACGAGCGCCGTGCGGAAAGCGGCAGTTACCTGCAGGACGACATCGTCGCGCGCATCGCGAAGGCGCCGGTGGTGTTCGACTGGCTCGTGCAGATCGCCGGCGAAGGCGACAAGATCGACGATCCGTCGATCGCGTGGCCCGACTCGCGCAAGACGGTCAAGCTCGGCACGATCACGCTGACGAAGTTGCCGAACGATCCCGCGGCCACGCAGAAGGCGCTGCTCTTCCTGCCGGGCCAGCCGCACCCGGGTGTGGAACCGGCCGACCCGATGCTGGTGATGCGCAACACCGCGTATCCGATCTCGCTCGGCGAGCGGCAGTGAACGCCGTCAGTGACGCCGCCGCCACTCGCCCGGCGAGACGCCGACCAGTTTCGTGAAGACGCGCGTGAAGTGGCTTTGATCGGCGAAGCCGCAGCTCGTCGCAATGTCGGCGAGGGTCGCGGGCGAATCGCGCAACGCGCCCTTCGCCTTTTCGATGCGCCGCTGCAGCAGCCAGCGGTGCGGCGGCAAGCCGGTCGATTGGCGAAACGCGCGCGCGAAATGGCTCGGCGACAGGCGGCAGCGCGCCGCGATCGACGCGAGCGGAATGTCGCCGTCGAGATTCGCGTCGAGCATCTCGACGGCGGCGCGTTCTTGCCACGCGGCGAGCCCACGTCGGCGCGGCGCTACGACGCGCAGCCCGCCGTAGCGCTGTCCGATGTGCGCGCCGATGGCCGTCGTCACCGATTCGACGAACAGCCGGCTCGCCCATTGGGGATTCTGAAAAGCCGGCATCAGCGACATGCCGAGGTGGTACATCGTCGGATCGTCGATACCGCTGCCGTGGGGATATTCGAGATCGCCGATGCGACGTGCGCTCGCATGGTCGGCGACCACGTCGAACATCGACCGCGGCAGATGGAAGTGCAGCCCTACCAGGCGGTTGTTGACGAATATGTAGGGCTCCGCCCTCAGGTCGTAGATCGTGATGTGCGGCGCCACCACCGGCTCGGTCGGAATCTGCCGGCCCGCCTCCCACAGCGTGTATCCCGGAAAATCGTAGAGGCCCATGCTGACGAGATACGCCTCCGCATATGGCTGCGGCTCCGAGAATTCGTACGTCGGCGTCTCCTGACACAGGTACGTCGCCGTCACGTCGGACTTTCGTAGTACCGTTGCCGTCACGCTCGGCGCTGTCGGCGCGCCAAAGCGCCGGGCGAACGTCTCTCCGAACGAGCTGGTGCCCATCGCCCTTCCCCGGATTTTGCCGGCGCGCCACCCGGCAGCATGCGAATCGCGCGAAGACACCGACCATACGACTCGAGCGCGGGTCGCGCAAACTCACGCCGCGTCGTGAAAGATGATGCCGAGCGTGTAACGTTCGCCGCCGCGCAACCGGCTGACGCCGTGGCGCAGCTTCACGCGATGCACGCCGCGCGCGCCTTTGGCGGGCCGTTGGTTGACGGCGAAGACGACGGCGTCGCCTCGTGCCAGCGGCACGACTTCGACGCGCGATTGCCGCCGCGGCCGCTGTTCGGTCAGCACGAACTCGCCGCCGCCGAAGTCGATGTGTGGTTCCGACAGCAAGCACGCGACCTGCAACGGAAACACGTGTTCGCCGTACAGATCTTGATGCAGGCAGTTGTAGTCGCCGTCGCCGTACTTCAGCAGCAGCGGCGTCGGCCGCAGTTGGCCGGCGCGATGACAGCGTTCGATGAATTCGGCGTGGTCCGGAGGGAATCGCACGTCGAACCGCATCGCTTCGTGCCAACGATTCGCCACGGGCGCGAGATTCGCATACAGCGAGCTACGCAACTCGGCGATGTGCCGCGGCAACGGATACGCGAAGTACGCGTACTCCCCCCGGCCGTAGCCGTGCCGCTGCATGACGATGCGTTTCCGAAAGAGCGCGTCGTCGCCCCAACAGTCGCGCAAAGCCGCGCAGTCGGTCGTAGACAGCAGCTGCGGCAATACCGCGTAGCCGTCGGCGTCGAGCTGCGTGGCGACGTCGTCCCACTTCAACCGCCGCGCGCCTCCCGCTCGAGCAATGCGCGCTTGCGCTCGACGCCCCAGCGATAACCGGACAGCGCGCCGTCCTTGCGCACGACGCGATGGCACGGGATCGCGAGCGCGAGCGGATTCGCGGCGCACGCCTGCGCCACTGCGCGCGTCGCGTGCGGCTCGCCGAGCTTGTGCGCGATGTCGGCGTAACTCTGCGTCGAGCCGAGCGGAATCTCCGTCAGTGCCCGCCAGACGCGCTGTTGGAATGCGGTGCCGCGCACGTCGAGCGGCAGATCGAGGCCGCGCTGCGGCGCTTCGACGAAACCGACCACCGCGGCGACCCAGCGCTCGAATTCCGCATCGCCGCCGACGAGCGTCGCACGATCGAAGCGCCGCTCGAGATCGCGCACCAGCGCGTCGGGTTCGTCGCCGAGCGCGATGGCGCAGAGGCCGCGCTCGGTCGCTGCGACGAGAATCGCGCCGAGCGAGCATTCGCCGACCGCGAAGCGAATGCTCATACCGGCACCGCCCGCGCGATAGGCGCGCGGCTGCATGCCGAGCGACTGCGCGGCGGTCTGATAGAAACGGCCGTTCGAATTGAATCCCGCCGCATAGATCGCGTCGGTGACCGACGCCGCGCCCGGCAACTCGGCGCGCACGTTCGCGCTGCGGCGCGCGTCCGCGTACGCCTTCGGCGTGACGCCGGTGATCGCCTTGAACATTCGGTGAAAGTGATAGCGGCTGAGGCCCACGCGCCGTGCGAGCTCATCGAGCCGCAGCGGGCGCTCCGCGTCGGCGTTCTCGATCAACCGGCACGCGCGTTCGACCGCCGCGGCTCGACGCGCGTCGCTCGATGCATCGTTCGGTCGGCAGCGTTTGCACGGCCGAAAGCCCGCGCGTTCCGCCGCCGTGGTGCTTGCGTGGAACGCCACGTTCTCGCGCCGCGCGAGTCGCGCCGCGCACGACGGCCGGCAGTACACGCCGGTCGTGCGGACCGAATAGAAGAACGCGCCGTCGGCGCGCGCATCGCGCTGGCGGACGGCATCCCAACGCGCGGCGTCGGTGTCGAAGACGGGGTGATCGATCGCGGATACGGACATGGCCTGCATGATGCTCTCCTCACAGCGGCGCCGAAACTCAGCGGCACCTTAAGCAACGCAGTACTGCGGCACACTCCGTTCCTTGCGGTCGAATTCGAACGCGCGTTCAGCCGATTGCGGCGAGCGCCGCCGTGTACGCCTGTCCCGCCGCGTCGAAGCGGCCGA
>DASRZO010000322.1:0-2290 GCA_035686405.1 Pseudomonadales bacterium
ATGGAACGGATCGAGGCGTTGCCGCGCCGTTCTGATTGAGGCGGCGTTCGACGCGCGCACGAATGCGCGCGTGACGCGATTCGGTGATCGGATATCGCCAGATGATCGCCGCCGCGATCAGCCAGCAGATGATCGGCAACAGGATGTACAGGAACAGCAGTGCCGGTTTGCCGCTCGCGCCGTGTTCGCGCGGCACGAAGCCCATCAGATCGAGCAAATTGAGCGCGACCAACGCGCCGAACGCCGCGGCGAACTTCGAAGCCAGTGCCCATAGCGCCATGAACAGCGCGCCGCGCTGCTGACCGCTGCGCAGCGTGTCGATGTCGATCACGTCCGCCGACATCGACGAGCCAAGGATGCCGCCGTTCGCGATGGAGAGTCCCGTGAACGACAGGATCAACGCGAACCACCATTGATCGCCCGGGCCGAGCAGCGTAGCCGGCAAATACGCGACGCAGGTGAGGACGATCGTCCACGCCCACATCTTGTGTTTGCCGATGACGTTGCCGCCTTTCGCGCACAGCGGTGCGCCGATCACGCCGGCGGCGTAATAGACGAGCAGCAGCCAGCCGGTTGCGGCGAGGTCGGCTTCGAGGATGTAGCGGACGTAGAACACGAACAGCGTGCCGCACACCGTCCAGCCCATGCCGTTGAAGACGTTCACGAGGATCAGGCGTTTGAACGGACCGTTACGCCAGATGACGCGCATGCCGGAAGACCAATTCACCCGCGACGTCGGCACGCGAACTTCCGGCAGCACCGCCAACAGTCCGACCAGAGAGGTCGCGAGCATGACGATCGTGATGATCGCGACGATGTGCAGCAGCGGTGCCATCGACTCGCCGCGCGTCGCGTCGAGCGCGTGCACGCCGTGGTCGGCGAGCCACGGCAATGCGACCGGCAACGCCATCACGAGCAACTGGCCGACGATGCCGAGCATCTCGCGCCAACCCGTGATCAGCGTGCGCTCGCGATAGTCGAGCGACAATTCGGCGCCCCACGCCGAATATGGGATCTGCACGATCGTCCATGCGATGTAGAGCAGCGAGATCCAGAAGAACGTGTAGAAGAAGCCGACCGGGCCGCTCGGCGAGAACACCATGTAGATCGACAGCCCCGTCAGCGGAATTCCGGCGATCATCCAAAGGCGGCGTCGGCCCCAATGCTCCGGCGTCCGATCGGAGAGGATGCCGAACAACGGGTCGGTGACGATGTCCGAGATGCGCGCGAGCATCAGAATCCAACCGATCGCGGCGAGCGACATGCCGAGCTCGGTCGCGTAGAACGACGGGATGTAGATCGCGAGCGGCAGGCCGGCGACCGACAGCGGCACGTTGAGCCACCCGTACGCGAGTAGATGACGGCGCCGTAACGTGAACGCGGCCGGATCGAGCGCGGAGAACTTCATCGGAACTCAGGCATTTCGCGGCTCAGGCACGTGACGTATTGCAGATCGGGCATCGAGCGAACGGGAGGTGCGGATCAGGCGTCGGACGGCGGCGGTCGCCATTGCGTCGCGACCGCCCAGCGTTGCGCCGGCAGATAGATCAGATCACAGGCGGGATCTTTGACGTCAGGATAATCCTCGGGGTCTGCTAACGATGCAGCTAAGCGGCGCTTCAGCTCGCCGTATGCCCTGGCTTCCTGCGGATGCGCAACGAGATAGTCGCGGAAGAGCAGGGCGTAGCGTTGATTCGGCCGATCGAGCACGCGCACGTGCGTATTCGTGCGGCGCTGGCCCGACGGCGGGCGGAAGAAGAACTTCTCCCAGTCGCTGTCGGGGCCTACACCATCGGGCGGGCGGTGGTCGGTCGAGATCGTCCGCGCCCGTTCGTATCCGGCACCTTCGAGCGCGCCGACGACCGCCTGATCGAGCGCCGCCACGGTGATCTGCACGTCGATCACGTCTTTGGCGCACAGACCCGGTACCGACGTCGAGCCGATGTGATCGATGCGCAACGCTAACGGACCGAGCGCGGCGCGCTGAACGGCGGCGATGCGCACGAAGTCGTCGCGCCACGAAGGCCGGTGGTCGAAGATCTCGACGCGCGGCGTAGACGACGGACCGGTTTCAGAGTTCATTCGGGGACCCCCGCGCGTGCATCCGCATGTAAGTCGACGTGGCGCGTCTCGTGCAACAGGGCAACCGATACCGCGGTGATCGTGCAGGCGATCGCGACGTACCAGGAGATGCCGATCGTCGAGCCGGTTCGGGCGAGCAATTCCGTCGCGACGATCGGCGCCAGGGCACCGCCGAAGATCGCGCCGAACTGATAGCCGAGCGAAACGC
>DASRZO010000323.1:0-3885 GCA_035686405.1 Pseudomonadales bacterium
ATCGACGTGCAGTTCCTGAACCCGACGTTCCTCGTCGGCCCGTTCGTGCAAGCGGGACGCGCACGTCGCTTCGATCTGCTGCCGCGCATTCGCCGCGCGTGGAATCAATGGTCGACCGATCTCGTCGCGGGCCACACCGACCGTTTGATGCCGGTCGCACAGATCGATTGGAACGACGTGCCCGGCGCGGTCGCGGAGATGACGCGCATGCGCAAGCGCGGCAGCCGCGGCTTCACGCTGAACGAATCGCCCGTCGGCGTCGGGCGCTTCGGCGGCGACGGCGCGAGTCCGCTCGCACGTTCGATCACGCATCCCGATTTCGAACCGATCTGGTCGGCGGCCGAAGATCTCGGCATGGCCGCGGTCGCGCACGTCGGTTTCGGTCGCGAGCGCATTCAGTTCGGCTGGGCCAACAACGGCACGAACGATCTGTCGACGTACAGCTTGCTGAACATGGTGATCACGCCGCAGCTGGCCCCGCAGCTGTTGCTCGGCGCGCTCGTGTTCGACGGCGTGCTCGAACGGCATCCGCAGTTGACGGTGATCGTCGAGGAAGTCGGCATCACGTGGCTGCCGCACCTCGTCGGCATGCTCGATCACGCGGTCGGGCTCGCCAACCGCGAACAACTGGCCGACGGTGAATTCCGTCCGGACTTCGCCGGCCCCGCGTACAAGCTGCCGCTGAAGCCGTCGGAATATCTGCGTCGGCAAGTGACGGTGACGCCGCTGGTCGTGAACGAACCGATTCTGCCGGTGCTCGATCAGGTCGGCCCGGAGATGCTGTGTTTCTCGAGCGTCTATCCGCATGTCGAAGGCACGGCGTCGGCGGTGCAGATCTGCGAGCGACAACTCGCCGCGTGCGCGCCGCTCGTCAAAGAGACCTTCTACGGCGGCGTGGCGCAGCGCGTCGGCTTGTAATCGAGCGCCGCGACGGTCGTTGCGCGCAGAACGCGGCGCGGCCCAGGCGCGTACGTTACGCCAGCGGCACCGGCCACTGCTTCGCCAGGGTCATCACGTCGAAGTACTCGCGCATTTCCGCGATCTTCCCGTTGCGCACGCGGAATACGCTGTTGATCGGCAGTTCGACCCAGCCGGATTGCACGCGGTGGCGATCGACGCGCTCGAGGAACAGCAGCTCGCCGCTCTGCGCATGATTTTTCACGACGAACGTATTCTCGAGCGTCGGCTTCAAGAATTGCTCGAGCATTTCGCGAGACGCGCCGGGGCCGATCACGGTCCCAACCGGTACGTTCGTGTAGACGCAGTCGTCGGTCATCAACGGCAGCGCTGCATCCCAGTTCTGGTTGAGCGCCTCCGTGAGGAAGCGGGTGACGCTGTCGAGTGCTGTGGCGGGCATCGGAAAGCTCTTATGTTGCCGTGGAGCCGGCACTGTGTGCGACGCCGCGGATGCCGACAACTACGTGCCCGGTAGTTGCCGGCGGCTTTCCGTTGCGAGCCCGCCTCGATCGGCAGCCATTGCCCGTCTCGTGGTGATATCGTGCGCGTTCCCGCGACCATCGAGCAGAACGAGGAGTGGCTGAAGTGACCGGTACCTCGACGGGCGCTGACGTGCGCCTCACCAGTCTCGCGCACGGCGGCGGCTGCGGCTGCAAGCTGGCACCGTCGGTGTTGCAGCAGTTGCTCGCGCATCAACCGGCCGCGAGCCCCTTCGAGCAGTTGTTGGTCGGCACCGAGAACTCCGACGACGCCGCCGTGTGGCAGGTCGACGACCACACCTGCATCATCGCGACCACCGATTTCTTCATGCCGATGGTCGACGATCCGCGCGACTTCGGCCGCATCGCTGCGACGAACGCGATCTCCGACGTGTACGCGATGGGCGGCAAGCCGGTCATGGCGCTCGCGATCCTCGGCATGCCGGTCGACAAACTCGCGCCGAGCGTGGTGCGCGACATCCTCGCCGGCGGCTCGGCTGTGTGCGCAGCGGCCGGCATTCCGGTCGCCGGCGGCCATTCGATCGATTGTCCGGAACCGGTGTACGGACTCGCGGTGATCGGCACGTGCCGGCCGGAACAGGTTCGTCGCAATGCCGACGCCCGCGCCGGTGACGCGTTGCTGCTGACGAAAGCGATCGGCGTGGGAATCTACTCGGCGGCGTTCAAGAAGAACGCGCTGTCCGCCGCGGGCTACGACGAGCTGATCGCGACGACGACGCTGCTGAACAAGATCGGCGCCGAGCTCGGAAACGACCCGGATGTGCACGCGATCACCGACGTCACCGGCTTCGGGTTGCTCGGACACGGGCTCGAGATGGCGCGCGGCTCGAAGCTATCGCTCTCGATTCGCGCCGACGCCGTGCCGCTGTTGCGCGAAGCCGCGGCGCTCGCCGAGAGCGGCTTCGTCACCGGTGCGTCGAACCGCAACTGGTCGAGCTACGGGCACGAGGTGTCGTTGCCGGCCGGCTATCCCGATTGGCGGCGCCACTTGCTCACCGATCCGCAAACGTCCGGCGGCTTGCTCGTTGCCTGCGCGCCGGCGCGGGCGGACGCACTCGTTGGGCAGATCGTCGCAGCGGGTTATCCCGCGACGCGGGTGATCGGACACGCGGTAGCCGGCTCGCCGGGCATCAGCATCGTAGCGCGCTGACCGGCGGCGGCCGTCGTCCACACGCAAACGACTCCGCCGAGCGCAGACTCACGAGCTACTTGCGTTGCCGGGCGACCAACGCCCACACCATCACCGCAACGACGACGACGTTGACGACGAGCACCGTGAAAGTCAGCCCTGTCGGCTTGCGCACGATCTCGACGATCTCGACCGGTATGTACAGACCGCCGCTCAGCGCCGCGAGCCACTCCGCCCACGCGCGCTCGCGAAACAACCCGTACGCCTCGATCAGCCGCACCGTCGAATAGGCCGCCGCGCCGGCGGCGAGCCACAGCAACCGCGGCTCCTGCAAGTGCGACATCGCGTCGACGAAGATCTGCGGATATTTCGACGCCGGATTCAGATGCGAATGCTCGACCCAGCGCATCGCGACCTCGTTGAGGTCCTTGTGCACGAGCGACAGCAACCCCGTCGCAACGAGCAATACGACGACGCCTTTGAAACCTTCGACAAACGCGATCGTTCGAATCGCCCGCCGCGTCGCGCGACCCGAGCCGACGCGCGCGTGTGTGTCGCCATCGGCCGCGCCTCGATCCGCCTGCATCAACGCAAGCCTTGAATCGCCAACATCACCAACCGGACGGCTTCATCGACATCGGCTCCGCTCGCGATCTTCATCTCGTACCACGGCGAGTTCTTCGAGCGCCCGGGATGCACAGTCGAGTTCGGCGGGTGCACGAGCCCTTCGCGTTTGATCGTGTCTTTGCCGAGGCGTATGTCGATCTCGCCATCCGTGTGGAAGTGCGCGAACTCCTTGCCGCCGAAGAAGAGTCCTGCGAATCCGTCATCGCGGCCCGGCGCGGCGCGCTCCTCGACACCGAGCGCACGAAGTCGCCGGCTCAGTTGCTTTCGTAACACAGTCATGCGCGTGGACTCACCGTCGTCGATTCACTCGTGCCGACGAACACGAGCACCGCCCACACCACCATCGATCCGATGGCGCCGGCAACAACCAACCCGGTGCGGGGCTTTCGCATCGACGTCGTCTCCCTCACGTCCGGATCGTTTCTATGATACGCAGCAGCGGATCGCTGCTCGTCCGCGCGTGCGGCAGGCTGAAGCGAACCGCCGCAACGATCGGTCGCCACGCCGCCACTTCGTTTGTCGCGCTGGGGCACAGCTCGAAGTAGCGCGCCTCGTATGCCGCGAGAAAGCTCTCCACCGCCCGCTTCGAGCGCTCCGACAGCTCGCCATAGAGCCATTCGGTCATCGCGACACACGTCTGTGCCACATCGGCGCACGGGTTCCCGCGGTGTG
>DASRZO010000324.1:0-7924 GCA_035686405.1 Pseudomonadales bacterium
AGCGCGCCCCTGACCGCCGACAACAGCGACGGCACGTCGGCCAGGCGGTTCACGTCCCATTGCGCCGATACGTAGTCGACGACCGCGAGCTTCACTTGTTCGAGACCGGTACGCGCTTCGCCGAGCACCGCGACCTGCGCTTCGCCGATGAGGCTCGACCCGTCCGACGTGCCCTGCAATCCGCCGCGCTGTTGCGCGATGCCGGCAAGATTCTCGTCGACTTGCAGCAGCGCCGACGCGACGCCGAGCAACAGCACGTCGTCGCACTTGCCGCGCGCGACGGCGGCGTTGATCGCTTCGACTTGATCGGCGATGACCGCACGCGAACTCTCGAAACCCAGAATCGACAGCGTGCTGCCGATCTGTTTGAGCGGCGCTGACAACTGCGACAGTGATTCGGTCGAGCGGTTGTCGCCGCGCACGAAGAGATCGAGCGCGTCCTTGACCGTCGCGAGTTCCTCGCGCAGCGCCGCGGCGGCCGTGTGGATCGCTTCGCGCTTCGAAATCGAAACGCGATCTTCTTCCGGCTGATCCTCGATCACTTCGCCGAGCTGTTTGATGTCATCGCTGTCGTTGCCGTGTTCACGCGCCCCGTCGACCAGTTGCTTCACGAGGTCGAGCGGCAGCGGCCGCGTCAGCGCTTCGGCCCCGCTCTGCGCCAACGCTTTGATTTCGGCGTCGACCCGGCGTAACAGACGCACCACTTCGCCGGTGAGTTCGGCATCGCTATCGGACAACGCCGCAACGAACGCGGAGAACGCGCGCCACAACGTGAAGTACGGTGTCTTCTCGCAAATGCGCTCGAGCCCGATCGCGACCTTCGTCAGCGTGCCGAGCGCCTTCCGCGGATCTTCGCCTTTGAGAATCGACAGCAACACTTGCTGATACGCCGCGCGAATGCGCCGCGCTTTCTCGAGGCCGTCGATCTGATCGAAGCGCTTCAGCGTGTCGCCGGTCGCGGTCGCATGCAGCGGAACGCCTGCGCGCGCGCCCGGATCGGGGAACCGCTCGACACCGCGCGCCCCACGCAACTCGTTGGCGAGCGGCAAGACGACGCGACGCGAATCGGGGAAACCTTTCTGAATCTCTTCGAGGAACGCCGGCAGTTGCAGAATGCCCTGCATCAAGTACTGCTGTGCGTCGTCGACGTTCGGGACCGAACCCTTGAGCAAAGCTTGCGCGAGCTGCTCCATCTCGTCGGTCAGCACCGTCACGCCGGTCAGCTCGAGCATCAGCAGCGTGCCGTGGACCTGGTGCAGATACGTCAGGCACGCGCGCATCTTCGTTTCGTCGCGGTCGGACTCGGCATAGGCTTCGAGCGCCGCGCGCGCCGCCTTCAGCGTTTCGTCGATCTCGCGCTTGATCCAATCCAGCGCGAAATGTTCTCGGCTCTCGGTCATTCGCTCATCCAGTCAGACCGACGCACGGCGAGTCGTGCACTCACCTGCGCCGATTCGCTCAACGCGACTTCGATTCGCCCGGCAGCTTGAAGAATTCGACCGACGTGCGCATTTCGTTCGCCATTTCCGCGAGCGCGCCGACCGATTTCGCCGTCGCTTCGGTCCCGTTCGCGGTCTGCGACGTGATTTCTTGAATGACGCCCATCGTGTTCGATACGTGTCCGGCGGATGCGGCTTGTTGGCGCGCGGCGTTGCTGATGTTTTGAATCAGCTCGGCGAGCGACGTCGACACGCTTTCGATTTCTTCGAGTGCGACGCCGGCGTCCTGCGCGCGCTTCGCGCCGTTGACGACTTCGGCCGTCGTCTGTTCCATCGAGATGACTGCTTCGTTCGTGTCGGTTTGAATCGTCTTCACGAGCGCGGCGATCTGTTTCGTCGCGGCGGACGAACGTTCGGCGAGGCGCTGTACTTCGTCGGCAACGACCGCGAAGCCGCGACCCGCGTCGCCCGCCATCGACGCTTGGATCGCGGCGTTCAGCGACAGGATGTTCGTTTGATCGGCGATGTCGTTGATCAGCGAAACGATGTCGCCGATTTCTTGGCTCGATTCGCCGAGGCGCTTGATGCGCTTCGACGTTTCTTGAATCTGGCCGCGGATGGTGTCCATACCGGCGATCGTCGCTTGTACGACGTCGGCGCCTTTGTTCGCGATCGTCACCGCGCGTTCCGCGACCGCGGCGGATTCGGCCGCGTTCGACGACACGTGGTCGATCGACACGGCCATTTCGTTGATGGCGGTCGATGCTGCGGTGATCTCGCGCGCCTGGTTGTCGGACGCGATCGCGAGACTCTTGGCAGTGCCCTGCGTTTCTTCCGCGGCGCGCGCGACGCGCACCGACACGCGGTTGATGTTCGAGACGAGGCCGCGCATCTGGTCGATCGCGAAGTTGATCGAGTCGGCGATCGCGCCCGTGAAGTTCTCGGTGACCGACGCGTGCACCGTCAGATCGCCTTCGGCGAGGTCGGCGAGTTCATCCAGCAATTGCAGGATCGCGGCTTGGTTGCGTTCGTTTTGTTCCGCTTGCTCGGACAAGCGATTGCGGGCGTCGCGCAACAGCAACATCGCAATCACGGCGACGAGCACCATGCCGCCGACCGCGAGCATCAACGGGTTGTTGCCGGTGATCGACCGGTCGTCGGTGACGATCACGAAGATCATCGCGCCGAGCGTCACCGTCAGCAGCACGACCAACGCGGTGAGTAGCGGACTCGCCGAAACCTTGTTCGTCTTCATATCCCTTTTCCGTTATTCCGCAACGTTTAGAAACCGTTCATCCCGAACGAGTGTGGTGAGGCTGACGACGTAGAACATCCGGCCGCCGTGGCGATACGCCCCTTTGATGAAGGGGTGGATCGCGTCGAACCCTTCCGGCTTGCCGTTCTCGAAGCTGTCGACCTGGAAATGCTGCATGCCGAGCGATTGCTCGACGATGAGGCCGACGCTCGAACCTTCGCCCTCGACGATCAACAGGCGCCATTGCATCCGCTGCACCGTCGCTGAAACGCCGAAGTACCGGTGCAGATCGACGACCGGAATCAAACGGCCGCGGACGTTCGCGATACCGCTGATCCATTCGCGCACCCGCGGCAACGCCGTCACGCGCGGCAGTTTCAGAATCTCGGTGACTTCGCCGAGCGTCGAGACGAGCCGCACGCCGCCGAGCTGAAAGCCGATACCCTGCCATTCGGGGCGGTTGTCGCGCTTGTGCGGCAGCGGCGCGGCATTGCGGAACGTGTCCGCTTCGATGTCGCGCAGGATTTGCAGTACTTGGCTCGCTGCCATCGCCGCCTACTCGTCCTCGAGGACGCCATTCACGGCGGAGATCAACGTCTTTTCGTCGACCGGTTTCGTCAGATAACCCGAAGCGCCTTGGCGCTCGCCCCACACGCGGTCCGCTTGCTGATCCTTCGACGAGACGATGATCACGGGGATGTGGCGCGTTTGGTTGTCGCGCGTCAGCTGACGCGTCGCCTGGAAGCCGTTGACGCCGGGCATCACGACGTCCATCAGGATGACGTCTGGCAACTCTTCATTCGCGAGATCGATACCGGCGCTGCCCGACGCGGCCGTCAGCACCTGATGACCATGCTTGGCCAAGACGTTGACGAATTGGTGCGTCTCGGTGGGGGAGTCGTCGACTACCAGAATGCGGGCCATCGCTGCGCGCCTCGTCAGCCGACCAGGGTGCGAATCGTGCCGAGCAGCTCCTCTTTGCTGAACGGCTTCGTGATGTAGCGATCGGAGCCGACGATGCGCCCCTTCGCTTTGTCGAAGAGGCCGTCCTTGCTCGACAACATCACGACCGGGGTCGATTTGAATTCGCTGTTGTTCTTGATCAGCGCACAGGTTTGATACCCATCGAGCCGGGGCATCATGATGTCGACGAAGATGATTTCGGGGTGCGTATCCGCGATCTTGGCGAGAGCATCGAAGCCGTCCGTTGCGGTGATGACGTCGCAACCGGCCTTCGAGAGCAAATTCTCTGCACTTCGGCGGATGGTCTTGCTGTCGTCAATGACCAACACTTTGACGCCCCGAAGTTCCTCTTCCATGGTACGGTCCTTGCTGAAACCCTGTGCGGGCCCATTTACGGTGGCGAAAAACTGCGCCGGAAATGACCCGGCTCAACACACATTCGCGTTGTAACACGATACCCCAGGTCGTTCCATAAGTCGCCGACTTAAAAGGGAATTCCGTCTCATTCTGGTTGCTCGCACGGTCCCATGTGAGTAGTTTTGACGCCCATCACGTTCGAGCCGAATCACGATGCGCAAAGCCCTGTTCGTCATGGATCCCTTCGACGAACTGAACGTCAAGAAAGATAGCACCTTGGCCATGATCCGCGCGGCTCAACGGCGCGGTTGGGACGTCCGCTACACACAGCCGCGGCACCTCTTCTACCGCGATGAAAAGCCGTGGGGGTTTTTGCGCGCGGTCGCGTTGTCCGACGCATTCGTCCAACGCCTCGACCCGGCCGCGGCGAAGGACGGCGATTGGTACACGCTCGGCGACGAAACCGCCGAGCCGCTCGCCGACTGCGACGTGATCTTCATGCGCAAGGATCCGCCGTTCGACCTCGAGTACATCTATACGACCTATCTGCTCGAGCGCGCCGAGAACGACGGCGTGTTCGTCGTCAACCGCCCGGGCAGCCTGCGCGACTGCAACGAGAAGTTCTTCGCGACGGCTTTTCCACAATGCGGGCCGCCGCTGATCGTCACCGCGCGCGCCGACGTCATCCGGGCGTTCCAGGCACAGCACAAGAACACCGTCCTGAAGCCGCTCGACGGCATGGGCGGTGCGTCGATCTTCCGCATGATGGAAGGCGATCCGAACCTGTCGGTCGTCATCGAGACGCTGACCGACCACGGCACGCGCATGATGATGGCGCAGAAGTACATTCCGGAGATCGTCGACGGCGACAAACGCATCCTGATCGTCGACGGCGAACCGATTCCGTACGCGCTCGCCCGGATCCCCCTCGTCGGCGAGGCGCGCGGCAACCTGGCCGCCGGCGGACGCGGCGAGGGCCGACCGTTGACGGCGCGCGATCGCTGGATCGCCGAGCAGGTCGCGCCCGAATTGGTGCGGCGCGGGCTCATGTTCGTCGGCATCGACGTCATCGGCGACTACCTGACCGAGGTGAACGTCACCTGCCCGACGTGCATTCGTGAACTCGATGCGCAATTCGGCCTCGACATCGCGGCTAAACTGATCGAGCGCGTCGAGGTCAAACTGACCGAACGGGGACGCCGAGTCCGGCGCTGAACTTAAGAGACCCGACCACCATGGAAGCCGTCGTCACTCCGCGAGACCGGTTGTCGTTTACCGTGTTTCTAGCGGCGTCCTTGCATGCCGCCGTCATCCTCGGGGTCGGATTTGCCTGGAACGTCCAGCGCGCACACTCGCCGACGATCGAAGTGACGCTGGCGCAGCACGACGATCACGTTGCTCCGGACAAGGCGGACTTCCTTGCGCAGTCGAATCAATTGGGCAGCGGCGATGCCCAGGAAGTACGCGAGACGACGACGACCGAGACGGCGAATTTCCACGAGAGCACGTTTCAGCAAGTCGCCTCCGACCCGGAACCGCAAGAGCGGAGGGATGCCGCCCGCGCTCTGCTGACGACGCAGTCGGCGCAGGAAGAACAAGCGACGACCGAAACCCCGCAAGACGCCGTCGAACCGCGTCTCACGGCCGCCGACCAGCGCCGCTTGCTGAATCTGAGCGACGAGATCGCAAGCATCGAAGCGCGGGTCGACAGCGAGACGAACACGGACGCCAAGTCGCCACGCGTGCGGCGCCTGACGAGCGTGTCCGCGCGTGAGGCCGTCGACGCCTACTACCTGCAGGCTTGGCGTCGCAAGGTCGAGACCGTCGGCAACATGAACTATCCGGAGGAAGCGCGCCGCGATCAGCTCTACGGCAGCTTGCGCTTGATGGTCGCGATCACGCCGGACGGCGCGCTGAAGGACGTGCGCGTACTCGATTCGTCGGGCTTCAAGGTCCTCGACGACGCTGCGATTCGCATCGTCCGCCAGGCGGCGCCATTCGCGCCATTCCCCGAGGAGATGAAGCGGAACACCGACGTGCTCGAGATCATCCGCACGTGGCAGTTCCGCCGGAACCACTATTCGTCTTCCTCGTAAGCGGGCGGTCGTACGTACCGCGCGAGCAGCCGCGAATCGGCGAATGGGATCGGCGTCTTGAACTTGCCGATCCGTCGAACCACGACCCGAGGCCACCATCGCGACCTGGTATCATTCGGCACCATGGCACTCGAGACCTGTCTGAAGCACCACTTCTTGCTGGCGATGCCGGGCCTCGACGGTGAGTACTTCGCAAACACAATCACCTACGTCTGCGAGCACAACGAAGACGGCGCGATGGGCTTCATGGTGAACCGGCCGATGCAGCTCACCGTCGGCGGTCTGCTCGACCAGCTCGGCATCGCCGGCACCGGCAGCTCCCAACAACCCGTGATGGAAGGCGGCCCGGTCAAAACCGAGCGCGGTTTCATCCTGCACACCGACGACACGCAGTACGACGCGAGCCTGTCGCTCGGCAACGGCCTGATGCTGTCGACGGCGCGGCAGACGCTCGAGGCAATCGGCGAGGGCCGCGGTCCGAGGAAATTCCTGGTCGCGCTCGGCTACGCCGGCTGGGGCGCCGGCCAGCTCGAAAACGAAATGCTGCAGAACGCGTGGCTCACGTGTCCGGCGGACATCGACATTCTCTTCGACGTGCCGTTCGACCAACGTGTCAACAAAGCCGCGGCGTCGCTCGGTATCGATTTCCGATTGATGTCGAAACACGCCGGCCGCGCGTGAGCGTCACGCCGACCGTCCTCGCGTTCGACTTCGGCCTGCGCAACATCGGCGTCGCGACCGGCCAAACCATCACCCGTACTGCGACTGCGCTCGCGACGCTGCGCGCGCGTGACGGCGTGCCCGACTGGACGGCAGTCGCGGCGTTGATCGACGAATGGCGACCCGGCGTATTGCTGGTCGGACTGCCGCTGAACATGGACGACACGAAGAGCGAGATGAGCGAGCGCGCAGAGCGGTTCGCGAAGCAACTCGCACGGCGTTTCGACCGCGCCGTCGAGCTCGTCGACGAACGTCTGACGAGTTTCGAAGCACGCGGTTTATCGCGCGACATCGACGCGCAGCATGCGATCGCTGCGCGCTTGATTGCCGAAACGTATTTGAACGCCGCGCCGCCGCGTTGAGGGGCGGCACGCCGTCGCGACAGGGTCAAGTGCATTGCCGGCACGGTGCCGGCGTTGCGAGTTCAGCGGCGATAGCTGAACGCGGACTCGGTATCTTCGAGCGTCAAATTGCCCGCCGCCGACATCGGGTCGTGGCTCGCCGCGTCGGCGCCGAGTTTGATCATCAATCGCAGGTCGTTGGCGGAGTCGGCGTGCGTCAGCGCCGCATCGTACGAGATCTCGCCGGCGGCATAGAGGCGGTACAAACCTTGGTCGAACGTCTGCATGCCGAGTTCGGTCGACTTCGTCATCAGTTCCTTCAGCAGATGCACTTCGCCTTTACGAATGTGATCCGCCATCAACGGCGTGTTGATCAGGATCTCCACCGCAGCCCGCCGGCCTTGACCGTCGACCGTCGGAATCAGTTGCTGCGCGATGATCGCTTTGAGGTTCAGCGACAGGTCCATCCAGATCTGATCGTGCCGATCGCTCGGGAAGAAGTGGATGATTCGATCGAGCGCTTGGTTTGCGTTGTTCGCGTGCAACGTGCAGAGGCAGAGGTGTCCGGTTTCGGCGAACGTGACCGCCGCTTCCATCGTCTCGCGCGAGCGTACCTCGCCGATCATGATGACGTCGGGCGCTTGGCGCAGCGTGTTCCTCAGCGCCACTTCGAAACTGTCCGTGTCCATTCCCACTTCGCGCTGCGTGATGATGCAGCCGCGATGTTGGTGGATGTACTCGATCGGGTCTTCG
>DASRZO010000325.1:0-6571 GCA_035686405.1 Pseudomonadales bacterium
CGGCATCGAGTCTGTCCGTATGCAACAACAGCAGCGTGCGCGCCCAATCGATCGTCTCGGAGATCGCCGGCACTTTTTTCAAGTCGAGGGCGCGCAACTCGTGAATGAAGTTGACGAGCTGACGCCGCAACTCCGGCAGGACCTCAGGCACGCGTGCGTGAATGATGCGCTGTTCGAGTTCGACGTCGGGGAACGGAATGTACAGATGCAGACAGCGGCGCTTCAGCGCGTCGGAAATTTCGCGGGTGTTGTTGCTGGTGAGGAATACGAGCGGCGGTTCGGCCTTCGCCTTCACGGTGCCGATTTCCGGAATCGACACTTGGAAGTCAGACAGGATTTCGAGCAGCAGCGATTCGAATTCGTGGTCCGATTTGTCGACTTCGTCGATGAGCAGTACGCAGCCGTGCTCTTCTTTCAACGCCTTCAACAACGGCCGCGGTTCGATGAATTCCTCGGAGAAGAAGATGTCGCCGAATTCGTGCAGGCGGTTGACCGATTCTTTGAACCCTTTGGCGCCCTGCAGCACTTCGTCGAGCGTCTCCTTCAGCACTTGGGTGTAGAGGAGCTGCTTGCCGTACTTCCACTCGTACAGCGCCTTCGCTTCGTCGAGCCCTTCGTAGCACTGCAGGCGGATCAGCGGCAGCCCGAACATCGTCGCCGTCGTCTTCGCGAGCTCGGTCTTGCCGACGCCGGGCGGACCTTCGATCAACACCGGCTTCTTGAGGTGATACGCGAGATAGACCGCGGTCGCGATCTGGTTGCTGCAGATGTAGCGGTTCTGCTCGAACGTGTTCTTGATCGATTCGACCGACGCGGCGATTTTGTCGATATCGGGCACCATTTCCCCCTGGATTTGTTCGAGCGGCGGCCGCGCGGGGCTGCCGACAAAGCTGGATATTATCGTGGCCAAGTCCGCGCGATTGCAAAGGAATGTCAGCGCAGGCGGATCAAGCCTTCCTGCGCGACGCTCGCGACCAACGCGCCGTCGCGACGGTAGATCAGGCCGCGGTTGAAGCCGCGCGCGCCGGACGCGCTCGGACTGTCCTGGATGAACAGCAGCCAATCGTCGGCGCGGAATTCGCGGTGGAACCACATCGCGTGGTCGAGGCTCGCGCTCTGCACGTTCTGCTGCATGTACGAGATCCCGTGCGGGATCAGCGACGTGTCGAGCAGCGCCCAGTCGGACAGATACGCCAACACGCACTGGTGCAGCCGGCGGTCGTCCGGCAAAGCGTCGCGCGCCCGCATCCAACAGTTGTAGAACGGCGCGCTCTTCTGCGGATCGAAGAAGTTGTACGGATTGATCGGGCGTACCTCGATCGGCCGCTCGCGCGTGAACGCGGTTCGATGTTCCGGCGGCAGTTTCTCGGCCCAGCGCTTGCGCAGCGACGTTTCGTCTTCGAGGTCTTCCGGCGCCGGTACGTCCGGCATGTCGAATTGGTGGGCGAGGCCGTCCTCGACGGTCTGAAACGAGATCGCCATGTTGAAGATGGCTTTGCCGTGCTGCACGGCGACGACGCGGCGCGTCGTGAAGCTCTTGCCGTCGCGGATGCGATCGACCACGTACAAGATGGGCACGGACGTGTCGCCGGGGCGTAGAAAGTAGCCGTGCAGCGAGTGTGCGGGACGGTCGCGGTCGACGGTACGCGACGCGGCGACCAACGCTTGGCCGATCACTTGGCCGCCGTACACGCGTTGCCAACCTTCGTTCGGGCTGTTGCCGCGATAGTGGTTGACGTCGATCTCTTCGAGATCGAGCAACGCGATCAAGCGTTCGAGGCTTTGCTGCATGCGTGCGGGGGAATCGGGTGCGCGAGCGAGCGGCTATTGTAGTGATCCGCGGCGCGCGCGCCACATCGCGCACGCTGTATCGTGCATCGGTCACCGCACCGTGAACAACACCTGATCGACGACCGCGCCGTTCGAATCGACGAGCGCGAGCCGATGCGCACCGGCGTGCGGCGACCACAGGAACTGGTCGGCTGCGGTCGCGACGCGAGTGCCGTCGAGTGCGAATTCGAGCCGCGCCGTGTCGCCGCGCGCCAGGAACGGCACGCGCTGCGCCCTAGCCGGAATGTCCGGATCGAGTGCCACGACGAGTCCGTTGCCGGGGCTCGCGATGCGCGTGCGCGCCGCGTGTTCCGGCACGGTCGCGACCGATGCGAGTTCGGTACCGCGCAGAAACCACTCGGTGCGCGGCGGCTCGATCGCGGGATCGAACGCGACGTTGCCGCGCACGACGCCGTCCGGGGGCGTCGGTGCCCGTGCAGCCGCGCGTTCGTGCAAAGCGCCGATGATGTCGCGCCATGCCGGCGCCGCGCCGGTGACGCCGCTGACGCCGCGCATCGCGTCGCCTTCGAAATTGCCGATCCAAACGCCGACGGTGTAGCGATCGGTGAAGCCGATGCACCAGTTGTCGCGCAGGTCCTTGCTGGTACCGGTTTTCACGGCGCTCCAGAACGGCGTGTTCAAGTTGCTGTCGAGGCCGAACGTCGCGACGCGCGCGGCGCGATCGCTCAGGACGTCGGTGACGACGAACGCCGCGTCGGAATCGAACACGCGAGTTTGCGGCATTGTCGCCTCGTTGGGTCGGATCGTCAGCGGCGAGGCGATGCCGCCGCGCGCGAGCGTGCGGTAGGCACCCACCTGTTCCCACAAGCTCACTTCGGCCGATCCGAGCGCGAGCGAGTAGCCGTAGAACGATCCCTCGCGCGTGATGCCGCGATAGCCGAGCGCCTGCAAACGGTCGCGAAACGCGTCGACGCCGACGAGCACCAGCGTGCGCACCGCCGGCACGTTCAGCGAACTCGCGAGCGCGGTGCGGACGCTGACGAGGCCTTTGAAGTCGCGATCGTAGTTTTGCGGCAGATAGACGCCGGTCGCGGTATCGAGGCTGATCGGCGAATCGTCGAGCAACGACGCGGCGGTCAGATAGCGGCGCTCGAGCGCGAGGTCGTACAAGAACGGCTTCAACGTAGAGCCGGCTTGACGGTGCGCGCGCACGCCGTCGACGTGGCGGGCGCTCGACCACTGTCCGGCCGAGCCGACGTATGCGAGCACCTCGCCGGTGGCGTTGTCGACCACGAGCGCGGCGCCGTCGCGCACGTTGCGCGACGCCAGTCCGGTCAGTTGGCGCTCCATCGCCGCGCGCGCCATCGTCTGCACGTCGGCGTCGAGGGTAGTCGGCACGCGTTCGCCGGCGCGGGCACGGATCGAATCGGCGAGATCCGGCGCGAGCGCCGGCGTCGCGGGCGGCGTCGCGACGCGCGCCAGCATGTCGCGCGCGACGAGGCTCAGTTCGTCGCAGTCGGCGGGTCCTTGCCCGGGGTCGGCGCGGGCACACGCTCGCGCGGCCACTTGGCGCGAGTCGGCGCTCGGCGCCGGCAACAGCGCCGCGAGCACGCGACTCTCCGCGGTCGTCAGCCCCGACGGTTCCTTGCCGGCGAGCACGCGCGCGGCGGCGTCGATGCCCTGCAGTTCGCCGCGAAAACCGAGCAGATTCACGTACGCCTCGAGGATCTGCTGTTTCGTCCACGCCGCTTCGATGCACCGCGCCGCGCGGACTTGCAGGACCTTTTGCCACCACGTCCGATGCGCCGGCGCGAGGGTCGGGTCGAGCAAAGCGGCCAGTTGCATCGTGATCGTGCTGGCGCCGCGGCGCGCCTTGCCGGCGGCGTTGTCGCGCAGCGCCGATATCGCGGCGCGCCAGTCGACGCCGTCGTGCGCGTAGAAGCGGCGATCTTCGCCGCGCACGATCGCGTCGACGAACGCGGTCGACAACGCACCGAGCGGAATCCAGTCGTAGCGCCGCACGCCGAAGTCGACGCGGACGACGTCGATGACGACGCCGTGGCGGTCGAGCAGGTAGGCGTCCGACGGCTGCCAACGGTCGCGTACGGCCGCAAACGTCGGCGCGTCCGCGGCTGCGAACCAGGCGGCGCACGCGACGATCGCTGTGGCGCCGACGAGCGCGAACACGGCGACGCGTTTCATCGGTCCGGGTCGACGACGATCGGAGCGTTCGGCAGTTCGCCGAGCATCTCGGGCGCGTACATCGCTTCGACACGCGTCGGCGGCAGCTGGAACGCGCCGGGATTGTTGAGCCGCACGGTGTATTCGACGCTGAAACGGCCCTTCGGTACGAAGCGGTAGTACGCACGGTAGCTGTCGAGCGCGCGCTGTTCGAACGCGAGCCAGGTCCAGCCGCCGGCGCGTTCGGACTGCGTAGCGACTTGCGATTGGCCGCCGATGCCGCCGCCGAGAATCGTCGCGCCGGCCGGGATCGGGTCGTCGACGACGACCCACGTCATGTCGGACTGCGCATCGACGTCGAGATGCACGCGCACGATGTCGCCGCGGGTCCAACGATCCGGTGCGTGGCGTTCGACCGCCGTGACGGTGCGGGCGATCGCGAAGCCGGTCGACAGCGGGGCGGTCAGCGGCAGCGCTGCGGTGGTGCGTATCAGCGCCCACGGTCGACCGGTACCGACATGAGTGATGGAAAGCGTGCCGCGTCCGTCGTGCCATGGCGCGGCCGCCGTCAATGCGGGCGCGGCGGCCGCCGGCGCTGCAGTCGCCGCCGCCGAAGCAGCGGCCGTCGCCGGCGGCATCGCCTGCCACGCCAACGAGCGCTCGAAGGTGCCGTACGTCACGCGCGTCGTGCCGGTGACCGGCGTCGCCTCGAATGCCGCGGAGAATTTCTCGAGCGCGAGCGTGCCCCAGGCATTCGCGACGGTGGTGTTCCAGCGGCCGTACCGTTGCCGCCCGAGCGCGCCGCGCACGAGTCGCGGCACGTCGGCGCGCCACGCCGGGCGATCGAGCGCCGTCAAAACGGTGCGCGCCGCAATCGTATCGGCGTCGATCATCAACCACCACAGCGCGTCGGTGCGTTCGGTCGAGAACGTCAGCGTCGTACCTTGGAAATTCAGCCGTGCGCGGACGATCGCGTCGGCTTCCGCGGCGCGCGCTTTTGCATTCGGCAGTGCCGGCAGGCGGGCGAGGATGTTCGCCCAGTCGAGTAGCGCTGACGTCGGCCACAGATTCGGATCGACGGTGATGCTGTCGAGCATCTTCGGTACGGCTTCGCCGTAGCGCGACAGCGCCTCGATCGCGGCGAGTTTGCGCACGGTCAAATCGGCCGTCTGCAGCGCGGATCCGATCTTGATTCGCCCCTCGACGAAATTGGTCAGACCCCCGATCAACCTGGCGCGGACGTCGTCTGGGATCGCATATCCGGCCTCGTTGCCGATCGCCAGGACGTATGCGGTCAACGTATCGTCGCCGTCGAGCGCATCGGTCGCGAAGTACTTCACGAGCCCGTTGCGGTCGATGTAGGCCGGCAGCCGGTCCATCCACGCCGCCCAATCCGCGGCGCTGCGCAGGGCGACGGCTCTCGACAACTGCTGCTCGAGGCACGCGTACGGATAGCGCGCCATGAAGTCGCGGACGCCGCCGAGTCCGTCGCCCAGCCGCGCCTGCAACGACACGTCGATACCGCCGCGGCCGGCGATCGCGTCGGCGGGGCGTTCGACGGCGAGCTCGAGCGGCGCGTCGACCTGCGCGAGCGTCGCCTGGTACGTGCGCACCGGCACTGCCGCGATCACGCGCTGCGAGACCTTCGCGCGGTCGTGCGCCGGCCCGCCGTTCGCAGCGATGTCCCAGGCGATCGAGTCGACGCCGACCGGCGCGACCACATTCCACGCGACGTCGCGCGCCGCGCCGGCGGCCAAGTCGAATCGTTGGGGCGCTAGCTCCACGTGCGGCGTCGTCGCAGCCGACAGGTCGACGGCGATCTTCTCGTCGGTGGTGTTGCGGACGGTGAACGTCGCCGCGTAGCGGTCGCCTTCGCGTACCACCGGCGGGAGGCCGGACAACAGCACGAGATCTTGGCGCGTCGCGATCGTCGTGCTGCCGGTGCCGAACAACGCCGGGCCGGCGTTCGCGACGGCGACGATGCGGAACGTCGACAGCGAATCGTTCAGCGGAATCGCCGCCTCCGCGTTGCCTTGCGCGTCGAGCGCGACGCGGCCTCGCCACAGCAGCAATGTGTCG
Source organism: Pseudomonadales bacterium (assembly GCA_035686405.1). Taxonomy (GTDB): domain Bacteria; phylum Pseudomonadota; class Gammaproteobacteria; order Pseudomonadales; family Azotimanducaceae; genus DATJGR01. The sequence continues at coordinate 6,052 of DASRZO010000325.1, forward strand.
AACAGTTCGCGCGCGCGTTCGCGACCGCCGCCGCCGCTGCCGGGCTTCGCGCGTTTCGTCTCGGTGCTGCGCCGGCCGATCACTTCCTTCTGCGCGGTGGCGGTCCACACTTCGATGCCGCGGCGCTCCATCATCGCCTCGAGCAGGTCCCAACTCGGATTCGGGGCGAGGTCGAGCAACGCTTCGTCGACGGCGGCGAGAGCGACCTCCGCGCCGGTCGGTAGCGCGCCGCCGTCCGCGCGCGCGACGTGAATTTTCACGCGCGCGGTATCGCGCACCGCGAACGTCGGTTGGTCGGCGCTGACGGCTACGTCGAGGCGATGCGGTTTCCATCCGACGCGAATTTCGGCGATGCCGACGCGGAACGCCGGCTTGCTGAGATCCACCAGACCGGTCGGCCGGCCGCCGTCGCGCGGTATGAAGTTCGGTAGGTCGAAGCGCCGCGCGATGTCGGCGAGCCAGCTGAAGAACGTGCCGACGCGCCCGCGCACCGCGAACACCGAGACGAAGACGTTCGGCG
>DASRZO010000326.1:0-3838 GCA_035686405.1 Pseudomonadales bacterium
CGCCACGCCGGCGTCTTGTCGGCCATCAGCGCGATCGCATACGTCGAGTCGGCGAGGTCGAAACGCGGGAAATTGGTCATCGGCGGCGTCGAGTACTGGTCCCACCATCCGCGCGGCTGGCCGGCGGACGACCAATCGTCCGGCGTCGTCGCTTTGCGATGGACGAACTTCAGCCAGCCTTGGGCGCGCGCGTTCAGTTCGGGATACGGCGTGTGCATCGGCGGCTCGTCGAGACCGGTTAGACTTCCCCTTTAGGAATGTTGCCAGCAACCTAGCCGAAATTGCCAACCGTAAATTCCAACTGAACTCAATGGACGCCGCATGACCAACGAAGCTTCGCGACCGCTCACGCTCGGCGTGATCCTCTATCCGGGATTCGAACTGCTCGACGTATTCGGCCCGCTCGAAATGTTCGCCGCGGTCGGCCGCAACCGCCTGGTGCCGTACATCGTCGCCGAACGGGCGGGACCGGTCCCGGCCGGCACGGTGGCCGACGGCCACGCCGGGCCGCGCGTCGTCGCCGATTTCGGCTTCGACGACGCGCCGGAGCTGGACGTCCTGCTGTTGCCCGGCGGCATCGGCACGTTTCCGGAACTCGAGAACGAGAAGATGCTCGCATTCTTGCGCGATCGATCGCGACGCGCCCGCATCACGACGTCCGTCTGCACCGGCTCCGCGCTGCTCGCGAAGGCCGGCGTCCTCGACGGGCTGCGCGCCACCACCAACAAGATGTACTTCAGCCTCGGCCGCCAGCAGAGCAACGCGGTGGAGTGGGTCGAGGCGGCCCGCTGGGTCGACGCCGGCGCCTTCGTGACGTCGTCGGGCGTGTCGGCCGGAATCGACATGGCGCTCGCGGTCATCGCGCGATTGTTCGGAACCGAAACCGCCGAGCAGATCGCCATCGGCACCGAATACACGTGGCACCGCGATCCGAACGACGATCCGTTCGTGCAATACCTCGACTACGCGACGCGCGCCTGACGGCCGGCGCTGCGGCGGTCGAGCGTCGGCTCGTATCGCATCGATCGCTGCGACCGCCCGCTCAGCGCGTGCCGCGCTCGACCTCGCGCAAGCCGTTCTGCCGCAGCCGCCACAACAAGACGTCGAGCCGGTCTTGCCCGAAGAACGGCTCGCCCCTGAACGCGACCGTTGGGACACCCCAGTGTCCGGCCGCCTCGTGGTCCGCTTGATTGCGGGCGATCGCAGCTTCGATGCGATCGACGTCGGCCACCGCGGTCTTGTCCATCGCCGCGAGGTCGAGACCCGCTCGCGCCGTCGCCTGCGCGAGATGGTCGCCGTCGTACCAATGTTCGGTACCGCCCCAGATCAAGCGCGACACCGAATCCGCGAACTCCATACCGCGCCCGAGTTCTGCCGCCACGATGCCGAGGCGCGTCAGCCGGTAGATGTACGGTTGCACCGCACCGGTCGTACGGCGGCCGTCGCGGAATTCCTGTACGACCGGATCGGGGTTCGGCCACTTGAACGGCAGATCGAGAAACTGCGCGACGCGATGCACGTCGGTCATGAAGTACGAAAACCACAACGGGTTCTGACGATCGAAGAATTCCGGCGTGCGGATCGCGAGCGGATAGACCGGTCGAAACACGACGTCGAGATCGTAGCGCCGGGACCAATCGAGCAGACGCGGCGTCGCCAGATACGACCACGGACTGCGGAACGACCAGAACACGTCGATGCTGAGCGGCGTTGTCATGTTGACTCCTGTCGTCGAATCGTCGCGTTCGACTGCACCCGTCGAACGGCCGAGCTTACCTGCTTCGCGCGTCGACCGTCCGCATCACGGCGTGCTCCGACCGCCGTCCGTACGACGGACCGTCTCGTTCGCGGCGTGTCGCCGCCACAGCGGGCGCGCTGCTCGACCGGCACGCAACGCGCTTGACAGCGCGCGACGGCGCTCAACACCATGCGCGTTCCGCCGCAGATCACCAGATGCTTCGAGGATGCCATGACCGACGCCATCACTCCGTTCAAGATCGCCATTCCCGACGCGCAGATCGCCGACCTGAAGCGGCGCCTGCAAGCGACGCGCTGGCCCGACAAGGAAACGCCCGGCGATTGGTCGCAAGGCATTCCGCTCGCGTACGTGCAAGACGTCTGTCGCTATTGGGCGAACGACTACGACTGGCGCAAGCGCGAAGCGCTGCTCAACCGCTTCCCGCAATTCAAGACGACGATCGACGGCGTCGAGATCCACTTCGTACACGTGCGCTCGCCGCACGCGAACGCGCTGCCGCTGGTGATGACGCACGGCTGGCCGGGCTCGATCGTCGAGTTCCAGAAAGTGATCGAGCCGCTGACCGACCCGACGAAGCACGGCGGCAACGCGGCCGATGCGTTCCACGTCGTGTGTCCGTCGCTGCCCGGCTATGCGTTCTCCGGCAAGCCCACGAGTCCGGGTTGGAACGTGGAGAAGATCGGGCACGCGTGGAGCCAGTTGATGCCGCGCCTCGGCTATCCGAAGTACGTCGCACAGGGCGGCGACTGGGGCGCGATCGTCACGACGGCGATCGGCCTCAACGACACCCAGAACTGTCTCGGCATCCACTTGAACATGCCGATCGTCACGCCGGATCCCGCGACGATGAACGATCTGACCGAGCGCGAGAAATCCGCGCTCGCCGGCATGCAGCACTATGCCGATTGGGACTCCGGCTACTCGAAGCAGCAGAGCACGCGGCCGCAGACGCTGGGCTACGGTCTCGCCGATTCGCCGAGTGGACAGGCGGCGTGGATCATCGAGAAGTTCTGGTCGTGGATGGATTGCAACGGCCATCCGGAGAACGTGCTGACGCGCGACGAGTTGCTCGACAACGTATCGCTGTATTGGTTCACGAACAGCGCGGCGTCGTCCGCGCGCCTCTACTGGGAGAGCTTCAACAAAGTCTCGCGCGATCCGGTCAAGATCCCGACCGGCTGCAGCATCTTCCCGAAAGAGATCTTCCGCTGCTCGAAGCGCTGGGCCGAGAAGCGCTTCGAGAAGCTGGTGCATTGGAGCGATCTCGACAAGGGCGGCCACTTCGCCGCGTTCGAAGTACCGCAAACGTTCGTCAACGAAGTGCGGACGTGCTTCCGACACATGCGTTGAGGAGCACCATTGCCGGCCTCGGACCGTTTCGTAACCGCTGCCGGCGCGGCGAGACAGTGTTCGGCGCGATCGACCGCGCGTCAGCGCGCCCAAACTGAGCCGTTGGGGAAGCGGTGCTCCGCGATGCTCGCGGGGCGTATCTCGAGCGAGATGCCCGGCCGCGTCGGCGCCGCGTAGCGACCGCGCTCGATCCGGATCGGGTCGACGAAGTGTTCGTGCAGATGCGCAGCGTGTTCCGTCATCCGCCCGTCCCAGGTCGCCGAGAAACAGAGGTAGTCGATCATCGACAGGTGTTGCGCGATCTCGCACAGGCCGACGCCGCCCGCGTGCGGACATACCGGCCGCTCGTATTTCGCGGCGAGCAGACACACCGCCATGGCTTCCGACAGGCCCGCCAGCCGACAGCCGTCCGCCTGCACGACGTCGATCGCGCCGTGGGTCAGAAACTGTTTGAACATCACACGGTTATGGCAATGTTCTCCGGTCGCGATGCGAATGCCGCCGGCGGCGTCGATGATCTTTCGGTGGCCGAGGATGTCGTCCGGATGCACCGGCTCCTCGACCCACCACAGGTCGAACGGCGCGAGCGCGCGAATCCAATCGATCGCCTGACCGACCTCCCACACTTGGTTCGCGTCGACCATCAGCCGCCCGTCGGGCCCCAGCGCGTCGCGGATCAGCGCGCACCGGCGCAAGTCGTCGTCGAGCGAGCGGCCCACTTTGATCTTG
>DASRZO010000327.1:0-2365 GCA_035686405.1 Pseudomonadales bacterium
ACGCCGGCGCGCGCCTCGGTGTATCGGTACGGCTGCCGTGGATCGTGCTGACGCCGCGACTCGACGCCGACTACGTGCACGACGTCGCCGACCGCAATCAAACCGTCGACGTACGTCTGGCGGGCGATCCGAGCACCGACGACGGCGATTCGATCGACGCGAGCCTGCGCCCGACTCGCACCGATCCCGGCTACTTCGTCTGGACGGTCGGCGCGACGGCACAATGGACGAAGCTCTTGTCGGCGTTCGTCTCGTACCGGACCTACGCCGGCGCCGACGCTCCGGTGACGAAAGAACTGATGTGGGGACTGCAGTTCAAGGCGACGCCGTAGCGATGTCGCGCCAACCACAGGCGCGACCACCGAGTCGTCACCGCGCCAACGACCGCACGAAGGCGATCAACGCCTTGTTCACCGCCTCGGGCGCTTCTTGCTGCGTCCAATGTCCGATGCCGGGCAGGATGACGACGTCGCGCAGGTTCGGCACGATCGCGCGCATCTGCGCTTCGTAACCCGGATTCATCCGGATCAAGTCGCGGTCGCCGCTGATGAAGAGCGCCGGCTGCTCGATCTTCTTGCCTTGGAATGCGCCGGACAGCGCCCAGTTGCGGTCGAAGTTTCGATACCAGTTGAGGCCGCCGCGAAAACCGCTGCGCGTGAACTCGGCCGTGAAGAAATCGAGATCGGCCTCCGTCAGCCACGGCGGCAATACGTCCGTATCGGCCAACTGATCGAGGAAATACGCGGTCTTCGGTTGCGGCGAGATCGCGATCGCTTCGACGCCGCGATCCGGCGCGTTCCCGGAACCGCCGAACAGCAAGCGCCGCATCGAGCGGCGCACGTCGTGCTGCAACTCGTGTTCGGCCACACCCGGCCGCTGGAAATACAGGATGTAGAAGAAGTTGTCGCCGAACGTCGCCCGCATCATGGCGAGCGGCGAAACGGGCGCGCGATCGGAGACCGGCACCGACAACGCCGCAACGGCGCGGAATACATCGGGCCGCCACAACGCGGCGTTCCACGCGACCGGCGCGCCCCAGTCGTGCCCAACGATCACGGCCTGCCGCTCGCCGAGCGCCGCCACCAACCCGACGACGTCGCCGACCATGTGGAATTGCGTGTACGCGTCTTCGGCCTCCGGCTTGGACGTTTGGCCATAACCGCGCTGATCCGGCGCGACGACGTGATAACCCGCCGCGGCCAACGCCGGCAGTTGATGCCGCCACGAGTACCACGACTCCGGGAAGCCGTGACACAGCACGACGAGCGGGCCCGAACCGGCCTCCGCGATGTGCATGTCGATGCCGTTCGTGGCGATCGTCCGGTGGCGAATGGTGGTGTCGGTCATGACGCTCCTCTAATCCTATGTAGTCCTATGCTCGGAAATTCTTCGTACGTCTCTCGGGTGCATCCGTCGCGACGCGCTGCGATTCGTCGGCGCGGCGTTCGGCACGAACGAACGCGACCGACGATCTGGTGCATCGGGGCTGCTGCGGCGATGCGCCTATAATGCCGCCTTTCGACGACTTTGCATCCCGACGACTTTGCATCCCGATGGACTTTGCATCCCGATGGGCCTTGCATCCCGATGAGGGCATGGGTCGGTCCACCACCGCGCTCGCTCGTGAGCGCATCGCGGCCGCCGCGGAGCGGCGCGTGATCGACGTCGTCGAACTCGGCGTCGCCGACGCGCAACGCGCACTCGACAGCCACGAATACTCGTCGCGCGAACTGACGCAGGCGTACCTCGACCGCATCGCGGCGATCGACCGCAACGGACCGACACTGAACTCTGGCACCGGCATCGCCGCCGTCACCGGTACGCCGAGCCTCACGGTTCCGATGGGCGATTCGCGCGGATTGCCGCTCGGGATGACGTTCATCGGCCGCGCCTTCGCCGAACCGATGCTGCTCGCACGCGCCCATGGGTTCGAATGCGCGACGCGCGCGCGCCGACCACCGCAGTTCGTTCCGAGTCTCGTTCTCGATTCGCCGACGAGGGGTACGGCCGATGCGCACCGATGACCTTCGCATCAACCGAGTCCGGCCGCTGATCGCGCCGGCGATTCTCGCCGAGGAAAGTCCGTTGACCGACGCAGCGTCCGCGGTCGTCGCGAGCGGCCGACGCGCGCTCGAAGCGATCCTCGACGGCCGCGACGCGCGCCTCGCCGTGATCGTTGGGCCTTGTTCGATCCACGATCCCGACGCTGCGCTCGAATACGCAGAGCGGCTCAAGGTGCTCGCCGACGCGGTCGCGGACGAACTGCTGATCGTCATGCGGGTCTATTTCGAAAAGCCGCGCACGACCATCGGTTGGAAAGGCCTCATCAACGACCCGGATCTCGACGGCTCGTTTCACATCAACA
>DASRZO010000328.1:0-2857 GCA_035686405.1 Pseudomonadales bacterium
CCTCTCGAGGCAGGGATGCCGAGAGGGAGCTTACATGGATGTACTTGCAGCGTGTCCCGCGAACCGAATGCCGCGCCTCGGCCACTCGCCGAACCACGGCGTTGCTTCAACCGACCCGAGTCTCGGCCCTGGCCGATCAACAGCGTTGATGCAATCGAACTGTGTTTTGGACACACCGATCAACGGCGTTGAAGTGCACAGCGGAACGCCGCGCCTCGGGCACTCCCTGTACTACGGCGTTGCTTCAACGGACCTGCCTTTCGGACACTCCCGAACGACGGCGTTGAGGTGCATGGCCGAGCGCAAGGTCTCGGACGCCAAGGATCAGCGCCGCTAAGAACGTTGATTCGACCCAATGCCCGAACTTGGGAGTGGGCGATTGGCTATGTCGTTTCGACGCGCCCGAGCGGGCGCGTTGGAAGGTCGCAGACGAGCGCCTAGCGGCGCGTGCGGGACAGCAAGCCCGACCGATCGCGGCGGCTGAGCCGCTTCGCGCGCGCATGTAGCAGGTTGCGGCGCCGGCGTTCGGCTTCTTCGGCCGCGCGGACGTCATCTGTCTGCGGTTCGTGTTCAGTCAGCGCGCTCATTGCAGTATCCATGATTCGTCGATTCCAAGGCGCCGAAATGATAGCGACTGCGCTGAGGGGAAAACGTGACGAGCGCACAGTTTGAATACGACGTAGCCGATCTCGGTCCGACGATTCCAGAACAAAGCGCTAAAGAACTCCGACGACCCGCCGTTAACTCAGTCCGAGTACCCCTCATTTGCGAAGGGACTACCGAACCAAAACGGTTCCTTTGACCAAGACTGGTTAGCAACTGGAGTAAGACGATGGCTCAGATTATCAACACCAACATCGGGTCGCTGGTTGCGCAGCGGAACCTGAACACCACGCAGAATGCAAACCTGCAAGCTCTGCAACGGTTGTCTTCGGGTCTTCGCATCAACAGCGCACGTGACGACGCGGCGGGGTTGGCGATTTCCACTCGATTTACCGCGCAAGTGAGGGGCTTGAACGTTGCCATGCGAAACGCCGGCGACGGTATCTCGCTCGCACAAACCGCGGAAGGCGCGCTCGGCGCGATGACCGACAGCTTGCAACGCCTGCGTGAACTGGCGCTGCAGTCGGCCAACGCGACGAACAGCGATACGGACCGTCAAGCGCTGAACGCCGAGGCGCAGCAGTTGATCGACGAGATCAGCCGCATCAGCACGCAGACGAACTTCAACGGCCGGAAGATTTTCGACGGCAACTTCTCCTCGAGCGTGCAGATCGGCACCAACGTCGGTGAAACCGTCAGCTTCGGTGTCGCGAAAGTGTCGGCGCAAACGCTCGGTGGCGGCATCGGTGCCGGCGTCAGCGCGGTCGGCTCGGCGAACGCGCTCGGCAACGGCGACCTGACGATCAACGGCATCTCGGTCGGCCCGTCGTCGGCCGTCGACGATACGGCGAGCACCGCGAACAAGGGCGCGAGCGCTATTGCGAAAGTCGCGGCGATCAACAAGGTGTCCTCGCAGACGGGCGTCGTTGCGCAAATCAACACGAACGTCGCAGCCGGTTCGGCGATGACCGCGGCGGCGACGACCGGCACCGTGACGATCAACGGCGTCGTCATCAACGTCGCAACGGGCGGTGCGGACGCGGCGGCCGACCGGCAATCGGTCGTGCAGGCGATCAACGCGCACTCGGCACAGACCGGCGTAACGGCGGTCGACTCGGGCGCCGACAACTCGGGTGTGTCGTTGCAGGCGGCCGACGGTCGCAACATCACGGTTGCCTATACGCCGACGGTGACTGCTGCGGCGACGGGCTTGGCGGCTGCCGGCACGTACGAAGGCGGTTATACGCTCGTTTCGCAAGACGGCAGCGACGTCACGATCGGCGGCGGCGACAACACCGGCAGCGGTAACGTCGCGAATTCGGGTCTCGTCGCCGGCGTCTACGGCGGCACGACTGCCGCGGTGACGTCGACGGCGCGCCAGGGCGCGACGCTGACGGCGATGGCTGCCGGCGATCTCGTCATCAATGGCGTGACGATCGGGGCATCGAAATCGTCGGACGACACGGCGTCGAGCGCCGGCAACGCGGCGAGCGGCATTGCGATTGCCGCGGCCATCAACCGCGCGACGAGCCAAACGGGCGTCAAGGCGGCAGTCAATGCGACGGTCGTCGTCGGCGGCACCGCGCAAGTGGGAGCGGCCGACACCGGCGGCACGGTCACGATCAACGGCGTCACGACGTCGGCGGTCGCGGCGAGCGCCACGGACCTCGACGGCAACCGCACTGCGATGATCAACGCGATCAACACCATCAGCGGTCAAACGGGGGTCGTCGCTTCCGACAACGGCAAGACGATCACCCTGACGGCGATGGACGGTCGCAACATCACCGTTGCAGTCACGAAAGGTTCGTCAGCGACGGATGCAGCATTCGGCGCCTCGGTCGGCCTCGACACGACTACGGCCGGCGTCGGTACGTCGGCGGCTTCGAAGACAACGGCGGCGACGGTCAACCTGTCTTCGGCCGCTTCGTTCTCGGTCGCTTCGGGCTCGGGCGGCAATGCCGGCGTCACGAACGCGGGCTTCGAGCTCGGCACGTACGGCGGCGCCACGAAGGGTCAATTCCTGAGCGACGTCGACATCTCGACCGTCGCGGGCGCAAATAAGGCGCTATCGGCGGCGGACAACGCACTCGACGAAGTGAACCGCGAACGCGCGAACTTGGGCGCGATCCAGAACCGCCTCGATTCGACGATCTCGACGATCTCGATCAACGTCGAGAACCTGTCGGCCGCGAACTCGCGCGTCATGGACGCCGACTTCGCGTCGGAAACGGCAGAGTTGTCGCGGACCCAG
>DASRZO010000329.1:0-11524 GCA_035686405.1 Pseudomonadales bacterium
GCGCCACTTGAGCTTCGTCGAAACGGGCCGATCCATGCCGAGCCGAGAGATGATCCTGCGCCTCGCGGATCAGCTGCAGATTCCGATGCGCGAGCGCAACGTGCTGCTGGTCGCCGCGGGTTACGCGCCGATTTTCGTCGAACGCTCGCTCGACGATCCGAAACTCGAGTCGATGCGGCGTGCGATCGACCTCGTCATCGAAGGCCACAAGCCGTTTCCCGCGTTCGCGATCAATCGCCATTGGGAGATCGTGTCGTCGAATGCCGCGTTGCCCCAACTGTACGAAGGCGTTGCCGAGCATCTGCTGGCGCAGCCCGTCAACGCGATGCGGATCAGCCTGCATCCGGACGGCCTCGCGCCGCGCATCGTGAACCTCGATGAGTGGCGCGCGCATTGTTCATGCGGTTGCGCCAACAGATCGACTTGACCGCGGACTCCGTGTTGGTCGACCTGCTGCGCGAACTGATGGAATATCCGGCGCCGCGCGCCGCGCACAAACACCCCACCGACCACTACGCCGGTGCCGTCGTACCGCTGCGGGTCGCGACGTCGATCGGCGAGTTGTCGATGTTCAGCACGACGATGATCTTCGGCACGCCGGTCGATATCACGCTCGCGGAGCTCGCGGTCGAATCGTTCTTCCCCGCCGATGCGGCCACCGCCGAGATCGTGCGACGCCTGCACGCGCAAGGTCTCGCGTAAGGTCTCCCGCGAGATCGTCTCGCTTACGTCGCACGTAATCGACGCGCGCACACGCGTCATCGACGATGCGATCGTACGTTCAACGGAGGAAATCGCGATGAATCGCCGCACGATGTTGATGTCCACCGCGGGCACCGCGCTCGCCGCCGCCGGCTCGAGCGCAATCGCCGCAAAGCCGGTCCCCTCGGTACAACCGTTGGCCGATTTCGTCGCGGCGAACGATGGAGCGCAGCTCTACACCAAGGAATGGGGCGCCGGCGCGCCCGTGCTGTTCGTGCACAGCTGGGGCATGAACGGCGACATGTGGCAGTACCAAATCGTCGATCTCGCCGAGCGCGACCTACGCTGCGTCACGTACGACCGCCGCGGCCACGGCCGCAGCGAGCAACCGAGCAGCGGCTACGACATCGACACGCTCGCCGACGATCTCGCGCGGGTGATCGACGCGCACCAACTGACGGACGTCACGCTGGTCGGTCACTCGATGGGCGGCGCCGAGATCGTCCGCTATCTGACGCGCCACGGCGGCACGCGCGTGGCGCGGATCGTGCTGCTCGCAACAACGACGCCGTGCCTGCAGCAATCCGCCGACAATCCCGACGGCGTACCGGCGCAAGCGTTCGAAGCGCTGCGCTCGCTCTGGCGCCACGACTTTCCGAGCTGGGTCGCCGACAACACCAAACCGTTCTTCGTGCCGGACACGTCCGACGCGATGATGCGTTGGGGTACCGACATGCTGCTGCGCACGTCGCTGCCCGTCGCGATCGAATGCAACCGCACGCTCACGACCGCGGACTTCCGCGCCGAGATGCGCGCGATCGCGACGCCGGCGCTGGTGCTGCATGGCAACGCCGACGCGTCGGCGCCGCTGCCGCTGACCGGTGCGAAGTCCGCGAAGCTGTTGCCGAACTGCGAACTGAAGGTCTATCCGGGCGCGCCGCACGGGCTGTTCATCACGCACGCGGCGCAAGTGAACGCCGATATCATGCAGTTCATCGACCGCACGCGCGCCGCCTAACCGATCGAACCGGAGACACCGATGCGAACCGCTGCCGACATCCAGCGACTCTTCGAGCCGATGCTGCCGGGCTTGCTCGGCATCGAGTTCCGCGAAGTGACGCAGGAACGCGTCGTCGCCGCGCTGAAGGTGCGGCCGGATCTGTGCACGACGGGCGGCATCCTGCACGGCGGTTCGATCATGGCGTTCGCCGATACGCTCGGCGCGGTCGGGACGTCGCTGAACCTGAAGGAGGGTCAAGGCACGACGACGGTCGAGTCGAGCACGAAGTTCCTCGCCGCCGCGCAGGTCGGCACGACCGTCACGGCCGAATGCACCGCCTTCCACCGCGGCCGCACGACGATGGTGTGGCAGACGCTGGTCAAGGCCGAATCGGGCAAGCTCTGCGCCGTCGTCACGCAGACGCAACTGGTGTTGACGCGCTAAAGAGCGCAATCCGTCGTCGCTCGCGCTGGGGAAACCCGCAAGCCGTCGCTCGTCGCTTCGCTCCGCTCTCGCCGGATGCGGCGCGCACCACGAGCCAAAACCAAAAACCGCAATCGCTGCACCGACAACGCCGCGCCGCTCGCTTAGCATCGTGGTCGCAAGGCGCCGGAGCGGCGCCGTCGGCGGGGCCGCATGCGGACGAGCACCAACCATCGTTATCTCGAGCGGATCGAACGCGTCATAGACGCGTTATTGGCCGCGCCCGCCGACGCACACAGCGTCGAGAGCCTGGCCGCGCTCGCGCACATGTCGGAATACCACTTCCATCGGGTGTTCCGCGCGCTGATGGGCGAGACCGTGCAGACGACCATGCGCCGCGTACGGCTCGTCTTCGCGGCCGACCGGTTGGCCGCCGGCGCCGAGTCGGTCGCGCGCATCGCCAACGCCGCCGGCTACGAGAGTCCGCAGGCGTTCGCGCGCGCGTTCCGCAGCTACACGCGGTCGACGCCCGGTGAATTTCGCCGCCGCCACAGACACGTCTCTGCGACGGCGCACCACTGCTCTTCCGTTGGAGATGCCGACATCGATCTCGTCGACGAGCCGGCGCGCGAGGTGCTCGCGTGGCGCCACGACGGACCGATCGTGACGATTCCGTGCAGCGTGCGTCGCTTCTGGCAGTGGCAATTGCGGCGCGCGTTGCTGCCGCGCGTGCGGCGCACGCTCGGCGTCGTCTACCCGGACGCGAACGATCCGCGCGGCTTTCGCTATTTCGCCGCGGTCGTCGCCGATGCCGGCGATCGCGTGATCGACGACGCGACCCGGTTGGCGCTGCCGGGCGGCCGCTATGCGCGCTACGTGCTGCGCGGACCTGCGTCGATGATCGCGCCCGCGTTCCGTGCGATGCAGCGCGATTGGTTACCGCGCAGCGACTTCGCGCTCGATGACCGACCGTTGCTCGAACGCTACGTCGAGCCGTGCAGCGACTGCACGCGCGGCGAGGAAGCGATCACCGAGTTACTGATTCCGATCCGTGCGCGAAGTACGGCGAAGCCGTGCAATCGAGGAGCTACGAATGACTAGAACGTTAGCGCTGCTGCTGTGCATCGGCTGCGCCTGCTCGGCCGCCGCCGACGACGCGCTCGTGCTGCGCGGTGCGACCGTCTACGTCGATCCGACGACGGCGCCGCTGCACGACACGGATGTCGTGATTCGCAACGGTGCGATTGCGGCGGTCGGTACCAACGCCGCGCCCGCAGACGCAAAAGTGCTCGACTGCCGCGGCCTCGTCGTCGTCGCCGGCTTGCACAACAGCCACGTACATTTTCTGGGACCGGAGTGGGAGGGCGCCGCGAAACGGCCGGCCGATGCACTGTCGGCGTCGTTGCGCGACATGCTGACGCGCTATGGCTTCACCACCGTATTCGATATCGGCTCGCGATTGGACGACACGCTTGCGATTCGGTTTCGCATCGAGATGCAGGAACTCCCCGGGCCGCGCGTTTTGACCGCCGGCGAGCCGCTGTTCCCGCCGGACGGCATTCCGATCTACGTGCGCGACCAGCCGCCGGAGTTGCTGAAGCTGATGAAGGAACCGACGACGCCCGCCGACGCCGTCGCGGCGGTCGCGGAGAACGTATCGCGAGGCGCCGATGCGGTGAAGCTCTTCACCGGCTCGATCCAGGGCGGCGGCGTGGTAAAGCCGATGCCGGTCGAGATCGCAAAAGCCGCGGTCGCCGCCGCGCACAAGCTCGGCGTACCGGTGTTCGCGCATCCGTCGAATGCCGAAGGCGCGACGATTGCCGTCGAGGCCGGCGTCGACGTGCTCGCGCACACGAACTCGGAAGGTTGGACGCCGGCGCTGGTCGCCTCGATGCTCGCGCACCACACCGCACTCGTGCCGACGCTGAAGTTGTGGCCCTACGAAGCGGCGAAGGAACACTCGAGTGCGGCGGCCACCGCACAATTCCTCGGCGACGCATCGGCGGAACTAACCGCTTTCGTGAGGGGCGGCGGCGAAGTGTTGTTCGGCACCGACGTCGGCTACATGCGCGATTTCGACCCGACCGACGAATACGCGTACATGGCGCGCGCCGGCATGACGCCCATGCAGATCCTCGCGGCGCTGACGACCGCGCCGGCCGCACGCTTCCAACCGAAGCTGAAACTCGGTCGCGTCGCGGCCGGCTATCTCGCGGACCTCACCGTACTCGACGGCGACCCCGCACAAGACGTCAAGGCGTTCGCGCGGGTCCGCTACACGCTGCGCGACGGCCGCCCCATCTACGCCGCGCATTAGACCACCGCCGATTGCCCGCTCCGCGACGAGTTCGACGCCTCCGCAAAGCGTTATTCGGACCGTCGGCACAGGCGCCGACGCGCGCATTCGCGGGCGATCGACGGTTCGTTTCGGCGGTGCGCACCGTGCGCCCGACAGCGCCGCGACGCCGCCCGATTCGCGCTGGCACTCGTTATGTAGTTGCGCCAGAATCGGCCCCCCGCACGCGGTGGAATCTTCGGGCTCACGCAGCTCGCCGCCCGCGTCACGAATCGCCCGCCTGGGTGGGCACGAACTAGGGAGTGAGCATGAAGAACGAGCGCAATTTCTATATCAACGGCAAATGGGTCACGCCGCACAGCAAGAAGACCCTCGAGGTTTTGAACCCGGCCAATGAAGAGGTGATCGGCACCATCACCTTGGGCGACCAGGACGACGTCAACGCCGCCGTCGCCGCAGCCCGCAAAGCTTTCGAAACCTTCTCGAAGACGACCGTCGCAGAACGCGCGGCATTGCTCGAGAAGATCATCGCCGCATACCAGAAGCGGATGCCGGAAATCGCCGCGACCGTATCGAAGGAAATGGGCGCACCGATCGGCCTCGCGAACATGGCGCAAGCCCCCGCCGGCCTGGGCCACCTGATGTACACGCTCAACGCGATGAAGAGCTTCAAGTGGGAAGAAGACCGCGGCAAGAACCGCATCGTCCACGAACCGATCGGCGTCTGCGCGCTGATCACGCCGTGGAACTGGCCGCTGAACCAAATCGCAGCGAAGGTCGCACCGGCGATCGCCGCCGGTTGCACGATGATCCTGAAACCCACCGAGATCGCGCCGCTCAACGCGGTGATCTTCGCCGAGGTCATGGACGAAGCCGGCGTACCGCCGGGTGTTTTCAACCTCGTCCAAGGCGACGGCCCCGGCGTCGGTGTGGCGCTGTCGTCGCACCCGGACGTCGACATGGTGTCGTTCACCGGTTCGACGCGCGCCGGCATTTCGGTCGCGACGAACGCCGCACCGACCGTGAAGCGCGTGACGCAAGAGCTCGGCGGCAAATCCGCGAACATCCTGCTCGACGACGCCGATTTCCCGAAGGCGGTTGCGCAGGGCATGGGATCGTGCGTGATGAACAGCGGCCAATCGTGCAACGCGCCGACGCGCATGCTCGTCCCGATGAAGCGCATGGACGAAGCCGCGGCGATCGCGAAGTCGGTCGCACAGGCGGCCAAAGTCGGCGATCCGGCGAAGACCGACACCAGCGTCGGCCCGGTCGTTTCGAAGACGCAGTGGAACAAGATCCAAGGTCTGATCAAGAAAGGCATCGAGGAAGGCGCGAAGCTCGAGTGCGGCGGTGAAGGCCTGCCGGAAGGCATGAACAACGGCTACTTCGTGAAGCCGACCGTGTTCTCGCACGTGACGAACGACATGACGATCGCCCGCGAAGAGATCTTCGGACCGGTGCTGTCGATCATCGGCTACAAGGACGACGCCGACGCGGTGCGCATCGCGAACGACACGCTGTACGGCCTCTCGGGTTACGTACAGTCGTCGAACCTCGAGCGCGCCCGCAACGTCGCGCGGCAGATCCGTGCCGGCAACATCCACGTCAACGGCGCCGGCGTCGACCCGGGCGCGCCGTTCGGCGGCTACAAGCAATCCGGCAACGGCCGCGAGTTCAGCGAGTGGGGTCTGGAGGAGTTCCTCGAAACGAAGGCAATCCTCGGCTACAACGCGGCTTGATCGAGTTGTTGGGGGCGGCTCGTTGAACGAACGGCCCCGTTGAACGAAAAGGCGCGTCCCGGACGCGCCTTTTTTTTGCATCATCGAGCGATTCCGATCAGGGGGACACGCGATGGAACTGTACGAAGCGATGAGCACGCTGCGCGCCGTGCGCCGGTTGCGCCCGGATCCCATTCCGAACGACGTGCTACGACGCGTGCTGACGGCTGCAACGTGGGCGCCGACCGGCGGCAACCGGCAGCCGTGGCGCATCGTCGTGGTGAAGGACGCGAAGAAGAAGCAGGCGCTCGAAGACCTGTATCGCCCGTATTGGGAGGGCTACATCGTCAACTACGAGAAACACATGGCGTCGATGCCGCCCGACGAGCGCGCAACGTCGGGTCGCGCGATCGAAGCCGGCAACTATCTGGCCACGCACATGCACGAAGTGCCGGTGATCGCGGTGTTCTGCTACAACCCGGACATGATGACCATCACCGATCGAGATCAACCGCGCCCGTCGGTCGTCGGCGGAGGTTCGGTATATCCCGCGGTGCAGAATCTGCTGCTCGCCTGCCGCAACGAAGGGCTCGGCTGCGTGCTGACGACGTTGCTCTGTCTCGAGGAGCCGAACGTGCGGGAACTGCTGCAGCTGCCGGACGGCTGGTACACCTGCGCGCACGTGCCGATCGGCTACGCCGTCGCCGGCGGTCACGGTCCGATCGCACGGAAATCGCTCGAGAAGATGGTGTTCACGGACACGTTCGGCGCCGCCTGACGGCACCGCGATCGGTTTGACCGGCGGCACAGCGCCTCGTACGGTTCGGATATCGCCATTCGCCGAGCGCCGCCGTGTCCGCCATCGCCATCGAACTTCCCGAAGACGTCCGCACCGCTTGCGACGGACTCATCGCATTCGCCCGCAAGGAAGTGTTGCCGTTGCACGACGCGCACCGCGACCTGTTCGAAAATCAACGCGCGCTGTATCGCGACGACGGCCGCTTCTCCGACGCGACGATCGAACTCATCCAACGAGTGCGTCGAGCCGCGGCCGACGCCGGCTTCTATTCGATGTGCGTGCCGACCGCGCTCGGCGGCGGCGGCCTCGGCCATCTCGCGTACTACGCCGGCTGGGAGGCACTCTTCCGCGAGTGCGGTCCGCAGAATTGGCTGATGCTGTACGTCATCAGCCACTGGGCATTCGGGCCGAGCCGACTGCTCGAACAAACGACGGCGGAAGCACGCGAGCGCATTCTCGCGCCGATGATGGCGGGCACCGCGTCGATGTGTTTCGGTTTGTCCGAACCCGGCGCCGGTTCCGACGCCGCCGCGCTAACGACCCGGGCCCGCCGCGACGGCGACGGCTGGCGCATCAGCGGCCGCAAGATCTGGACTACCAACGCACCGACCGCGGACTACTGTATCGTGTTCGCGGTCACCGACGCCGAGCGCGCGGCGAAACGGGCCGGCGGCATTTCGGCATTCCTGGTACCCACCGACGCACCCGGCTTCGAAATTCAACGCGTGATCCGCTTGTTCGGCCACGTCGGCGGCGACGAGGCGGAGATCGCGCTCGACGACGTGCACGTGCAGCCGTGGCAACTCGTCGGGAAACTCGACGACGGCTTCGGCGCGGCACTGTACGGCGTATCGCTCGGACGTATCTACAACTCGGCGCGCGCGGTCGGGTACGGTCGTTGGGCGCTCGAGCGCGCACTCGACTACGCGAAGATGCGCAACGCGTTCGGCAAGCCGATCGCCGACTACCAAGGCGTGACGTTTCCGCTCGCCGAGAGCGCGATGGAACTGCACGGCGCGCACCTGATGGGACTGAATGCTTCGATGCTGCTCGACCGCGGGTTACCGGCGGTGAAGGAACTATCGATGACGAAGGCGTATTCGGTACAAGTCGGCTATCGCGCCGTCGATCGCGCGATGCAGACGCACGGCGCAATGGGATTCACGAACGAGGTCGGGCTGTATCACGCGTGGCACGCGCTCAGGATCGTCAACGTCGCCGACGGGACGAACGAGATCTTGAATCGGACGGTCGTGCAGCGATTGTTGAAAGGCGATACGGAACTCTAGAGGCCGCCTGCTGCACGTTCGATGCGGCCGACGTCATAGCCGGCTACCCACGATCACTGCTCGCGGCGAACGACCTGCAATCGGAGGCGCGTTCGCAGCAGACGCGCCACGTTGGCCGCTCCCCGGGCATCGCCCTAGAGGTTGCGCACGGCGCTTGGCGCCGCCGCCGTGTCTGCTTCGGACCTGTTAGTCTCCACCGCTCGATCAGCGTACTCGGGAGATTCAGATGTCGCGCTTGAGCTATCAGATTCCGAACTTCACGTATCCGAACACGCGCCCCGCCGAGATCTTCGACAAGGTCGTCGCGCAAGCGAAGGCGGCCGAAGCCGCCGGCTTCGATCGCGTGATGGTGATGGACCACTTCTATCAGCTGCCGATGCTCGGTGCGCCGGACGAGCCGATGTTCGAGTGCTACGCGATGCTGTCGGCGCTCGCTCAGCACACGAAGAAGGTTCGCCTGTCGGCGCTCGTCACCGGCAACACGTATCGCAATCCGGCGCTGCTCGCGAAGACGATCACGACGCTCGATCACGTTTCGCACGGCCGCGCGACGCTCGGCATCGGCGCAGGTTGGTTCGAGTTCGAGCACAACGCCTATGGCTTCGAGTTCAATACGTTCGGCGAGCGCTTCCGGAAACTCGAAGAAGCGCTGTCGATCATCGCGCCGATGTTGAAAGGCGAGCGGCCGACGGTGAACGGCAAGTTCTATACGGCGATCGACGCGATCAACTCGCCTGCGCCTGTCTCGAAGGTGCCGATCATGATCGGCGGCCAAGGCGAGAAGAAGACGCTGCGTCTGGTCGCGAAGTACGCGGACGAGTCGAACCTTACCGGCGAAGTGGCGGACATTCCGCGAAAGCTGGCGGCACTCGCGCAGCACTGCGAGGACCTCGGGCGCGATCGCGCGGAAATCTCGGTGACGAAGATGTTGTCGGTCGCGGTGGCGCCGACGAAGGAGCAAGCCGACGCCGATCTGAAGGCGTTCGCAACGGTCAAAGGCTGGAACGACGACATCGTCGCGATGCTCGGCCGGATGGTGATCAGCGGCGATCCCGACACGGTGGGCGCGAAGCTCGCGGAGGCGATGCGCCAAGGCATCGACGGCCTCGCGCTCAACATGCCGGCGAACGGCCACAACCCGGATCGCATCGGCCTGCTCGGCGAAGTCGCGCTGAAAGTGATCAACGCGTCGGGACGGAACTGAGTCGGTCGACGCCACGGCTTAAGTCGCGCGACTACGACGCTCCGGCTCTGCTTCTCGGCCGACGCGACGCGCAACGCATCGTGCTTGGCAAGTCCCGACGTTAGACGTCGTCGATGTGCCTCGCTTCAGGCGGGCACCGCGCCTTCGACCTGCACGCGATGGATCACGCGCGGCTCGTCGGCGTGATCGTGCACGGCATAATGCTGCAGGCACCGGTTATCCCACATCACGAGGTCGCCGGCCTTCCACACGTGGCGCGCTTGGAACTCCATGCGCGCCGCGTGGTGATACAGGTACTCGAGCAACGGCGCGCTCTCTTCGCGCGACCAGCCGACGAAGCGGCGCGTGAACGCACGGCAGACGTAGAGCGACTTGCGGCCGGTCTCGTCGTGCGTGCGCACGACCGGATGTTCGGCGCGCGGTGCTTCGCGCTGCGACTCGCCGTAGACCGCCGCCAAACCTTCGGCCGAATGAATCGCCTTCAACGAGTCGACGACCGCGCGCAGCCCGCTCGAGAGTTCGGCGTACGCGAGTTCCTGATTTGCGAACGCGGTGTCGCCGCCGAACTGCGGCGCTTCGAGCGCGTACAACATCGTCAGCTTCGGCGGCGCCGTGTTGTACGTCATGTCCGAATGCCAATGTTGATTGATGTCTTTGGCCTTGCCGCGGTTGCGCAGCTCGATGACGTCCGGATATTCCTTCATGCCGGAATACGGATGGCGCACGAGCGGTCCCCACCGGCGCGCGAAATCCATTTGCTCGTGCGGCGTCAACGTCTGACCGGGAAACGCCAGCACGTGATGTTCGCAGAACAAGTCGTTCAGGGTGCGCCAAGATGTGTCGTCGACACGACGTACGTCGATTCCTTCGACGACTGCACCGAGGGGCGCACCGAAACGATGAACCTTCATGTTCGTACCTCCACCTCACCGTCGCGTCGCGGCGCCATGTTGCGCTCGACGAACTTCTGGATGCGATCGACTTTACCTCGCGCCCGACACGCGCGTCGCGGGCGGCTGGAATGCGTTACGGCGTCAGCCGATCGCGGTCGCGCGGATACAGCACCGCATCGCGCACGTTGTTGAGCCCCAAAACCTGTGCCGTCAGCCGTTCGAGCCCGATCGCGAGCCCGCCGTGCGGCGGCATCCCGAGCTCGAACATCTTCAGGTGGCTTTCGAAGTGCGTCGGATCGATGCCGCGCCGTCGCAACGCCGCCTCGAGATCGGCGCGCCGGTGCAGCCGTTGCCCGCCGGTCGTAATTTCGACGCCGCGAAATAGAAGGTCGAAGCTCTGCGCCGCGCCCGCGTCGCCGCGCGGCGCGGAATAGAACGGCCGTCCCGACAACGGAAAGCCGACGACGAACACGGCGGGCACGCCAGCTTCCTTTTCCGCCAGCGCGCACAACCGGCGTTCCGCGTCCGGATCCAGGTCGTCGGTCAGATGTTTGGTGCCGTGGACCGACCGCAAGCGATCGAGGCATTCGCCGAACTCCCAGACCGGCGCGTTCTGCATCGACGGCGGCGGCGTCGCACCGAGCCGCTTCAACACGTCGCCGTGGCTTTCGTTCAAGCGCACGAACATCGATGTCAGCAGTTCCTTCTCGAGCCGAATGACGTCTTCGGCCGCATCGATGAAGCCGAACTCGAGGTCGAGCGAGTAATACTCGGTCAAATGCCGCGCGCTCGCGTGCGGCTCGGCGCGGTACACGTGGCCCGTCTCGAACACGCGCTCGAACGCGGCGACGCCATGTTCCTTGTAGAACTGCGGGCTCTGCGCGAGGTAGGCGGTGCGCCCGAAATAGTCCATTGAGAACAGGTTCGTGCCGCCTTCGGTGCCCGACGCGACGATCTTCGACGTGATGATCTCGGTGAAGCCGTGCTCGAGCAGGAACGCGCGGAAATATCGAAGCAACGCGCCCTGCACGCGGAACACGTCACCGATCCCGACGTTGCGCGCCGCGAGCGGCCGATATTCGAGCCGCGCTTCGGGGCCGACGCCGGATAAATCGCTCGATGCGTTGAACGGCAGCTTGTTGGTCGCGGCATTCAGCACGCGCACCCGCTCGATGTCGACCTCGACGCCGAGCTTCGCGC
>DASRZO010000330.1:0-3586 GCA_035686405.1 Pseudomonadales bacterium
GCGAGGCCGACGCCCATACGGCGCCGTCCGCGCACCTCGGGCTTGCCGAACAACCGGACCTGCACGCCGGGAACCGCGAGTACGCGCTCGACGTTCTCGAACACGACGCGGTCCGACTCGCCTTCGACGAGCAACGCCGCCGACGCGCACGCGCCGCGTTGTTCGATCGCCGGCACCGGCAAGCCGAGGATCGCGCGCGCATGCAGCGCGAACTCCGACAGATCCTGACTGATCATCGTGACCATGCCGGTGTCGTGCGGGCGCGGCGACACTTCGCTGAACCATACGCGATCGCCGCGGATGAAGAACTCGACGCCGAAGATGCCGTAGCCGCCGAGCTGATCGGTGACGAGCCGCGCGATGCGCTGCGATTCCGCGAGTGCCGCATCGCTCATCGGCTGCGGCTGCCACGATTCGACGTAGTCGCCGTCGACCTGACGATGGCCTATGGGGGCGCAGAACATCGTGCCGCCGACCGTGCGCAGCGTCAGCAGCGTGATCTCGTATTCGAAGTCGACGAACGCTTCGACGATGACGCGGCCGTTCTTCGCACGGCCGCCGGACTGCGCGTAGTTCCACGACTTCTCGACGCCGTCGCGCGCGCGGATGACCGATTGGCCCTTGCCCGAACTGCTCATCACCGGCTTCACGACGCACGGCATGCCGACCTGGTCGACGGCCGCGCGCAACTCATCGAGCGAATCGGCGAAGCGATATTCCGACGTCGGCACTCGCAACGTCTCCGCGGCGAGGCGGCGAATGCCTTCGCGATCCATCGTCAGGCGCGCGGCGCGCGCGGTCGGGATCACGTGCAACCCTCGTGCTTCCATCTCGACCAGGGTCGGCGTCGCGATCGCTTCGATCTCCGGCACGACCAGATCCGGCTTCTCCGCTTCGATCACCGCGCGCAGCGCAGCGCCGTCGAGCATGTCGATCACGTGGCTGCGATGCGCGACTTGCATTGCCGGCGCGTTCGCGTAGCGGTCGACCGCGATCACTTCGACGCCGAAGCGCTGCAATTCGATCACCACTTCCTTGCCGAGCTCACCCGACCCCAACAACATCACTCGGGTGGCGGATTTCGTGAACGGCGTACCGATCGACGTCATCTCGCCTCCTCACGCGCCGACGGACGTTTGCGGCTTCAGGTCGCGCTTGAACCGCCGCCAATTGTCGACGTAGTGCTGCGCCGAATGGCGCAAGCCCGCGGCCTGTTCCGCAGTCATCTCGCGCACGATCTTGCCGGGCGATCCCATCACGACACTGTGGTCCGGAATTTCCTTGCCTTCGGTGATGAGCGCATTCGCGCCGATCAGGCAGCCGCGGCCGATCTTCGCGCCGTTCAGCACCACCGAGTTGATGCCGATCAGGCTGCCGTCGCCGATCACGCAGCCGTGCAGCATCACCTTGTGACCGATCGTCACGTCCTTGCCGATCACGATCGGCGAACCGGGGTCAGTGTGCAGCACCGAACCGTCCTGCACGTTCGAGTTCTCGCCGATCGTGATCAGTTCGTTGTCGCCGCGGACCACCGCGTTGAACCACACGCTCGCGTTCGCCTTCAACAACACCGCCCCGAGTACGACCGCGGAGTCGGCGACCCAATAGTCGCCTTCGGCCCGCACGCGTCGCTCGCCCAACTGATAGATCATGTCCGTCCCCGCCGTGTTCGTACGCGCGGCATTGTCGCATGGGAACCCCCCTGGCCCACCTGCCGTCGCTTCGTGCATAGTCGGCCCGACGACGAGGGCGCACGCATGATCGAACCACGCATTCGCCGCACGCTGCCGGCATTCGAAGTACTCGCCGAACTCGGCCGACGCGATCCCGCCGCACTGCAGGCGCTCGGCCGGCTGCTGACCGACGACGTCATCAAACACGCGCCGCACCCGGCGTCGCGGCGGCGCCTCGAAGGCCTCAAGTTCCGGATCGAAATGGAGCGACGCCGCTCGCCCGACGCCCTGTCCGCCTGCGTGCGTCTATCGCAGCTGATGCACGAATCGCTGTCCGAACTGCACGCCGTGCTGAACGAGCCGAACGGCTACGTGCGCCCGGCGACACGGCCGAGCGGCACCGTGCTCGGCTTCCCGCGCGCGGACGCCGAATCCGTATAATTCGGCGGTCACCACCGATCGAGTCAGCGTGAACTATTGCAGCAGTTGCGGCAGTGCGGTCACCCGCCGCGTGCCGAGCGGAGACAACCGCGAGCGCTTCGTGTGCGACGCGTGCGGCACCATCCACTACCAGAATCCGAAGATCGTCACCGGCTGTTTGCCGATCTACGGCGATCAAGTGCTGTTGTGCCGCCGCGCCATTCAACCGCGGCAGGGCCTGTGGACGCTGCCGGCCGGATTCCTCGAAAACGGCGAAACCAGCACCGAGGGCGCCGCGCGCGAAACGAAGGAAGAAGCGTGCGCCAACGTGGCGATCGAGGGGCTCTACACGGTCTTCAACCTGCCGCACATCTCGCAGGTGTACATGTTCTTCCGCGCATCGCTGCTCGACCTCGACTTCGCGCCCGGGTTCGAGTCGACCGACGTGCGGCTGTTTCGCGAAGACGAGATTCCGTGGCAGGAGCTGGCGTTCCCGGTCGTGCGCGACACGCTCGAGCACTACTTCCGCGATCGCACCTCGGGCGTCTACCCGGTGCGCGTCGGCGACATCCTCCACCCGCGGCGCTGACGCCCCGTCCAGGCACGATCGAGCGATCAGCCGAGCGCAACCCGGGCGTTTCTGAACAATCGCACCCACGGGCCGTCCTCGCCCCACGCGTCTGGCCGCCACGAGTTGTTGACGGTGCGGAACACGCGTTCCGGATGCGGCATCAGCGCGAGCACGCGGCCGTTCGCGTTGATGACGCCGGCGATGCCGTCGACCGAGCCGTTCGGGTTCGCCGGATAGCGCTCCGCGACGCGATGGTCGCCGTCGACGAACTGCAATGCGACGCGGCCGTCCCGCTGCAACGCGGCAGCGCCGGCGGCCGAATCGAATTCCGCCCGCCCCTCGCCGTGCGCGACCGCGATCGGTAGAACCGAACCGGCCATGCCGTCGAGCCACGGCGACGCGACCGCGTTGATTCGCACCAGGCTCGAACGACCTTCGAATTGTTCCGAGCGGTTTCGCACGAAACGCGGCCACTGCGCCGCGCCCGGGATCAGGTCCTTCAGCTGCGCGAACATCTGGCAGCCGTTGCACACCCCGAGCGCGAGCGTGTCCGCGGCGAAGAACTCGGCGAACGCATCGCGCACGCGCGGGTGATACAAGATCGACTTCGCCCATCCGCCGCCGCCGCCGAGCACGTCGCCGTACGAGAAGCCGCCGCACGCGACGAGCACCTCGAATTCGGCGAGCGCGCGGCGGCCGCCGAGCACGTCCGACATGTGCACGTCGATCGGCTCGAACCCGGCGCGTTCGAATACCGCCGCCATCTCCAATTGGCTATTGACGCCTTGCTCGCGCAGCACGGCGACTTTCGGGCGCGCGCCGCGCGCGATGAACGGCGCCGCGACGTCAGCATCCGGTGCGAAGGTCAACGTCGCGTTCATGCCGCGATCGGTGGCCGCAATGCCGGCGAATTCCTCGTCGG
>DASRZO010000331.1:0-3505 GCA_035686405.1 Pseudomonadales bacterium
GAAGGCCGCACGCGACGTGCGCAGCGCGACCGATCTGTTGGCGGCGCACGAGTTCGACTTGTGCCTCACCGACATGCACCTGCCGGACGGCGACGGCATCGAGCTCGTCCGCCGCATCAACGCAGACCATCCGGGTTTGCCGGTCGCGGTCATCACCGCGTACGGCAACATGGATACCGCGATCGCGGCGCTCAAAGCCGGCGCGTTCGACTTCGTACAGAAGCCGGTCGATCTCGATCAGTTGCGCGCGTTGGTCGATACCGCGCTCAAGTTGTCGGGGCTCGCACCGACGCCGGACACGACCATACGACTCACCGGCCGCTCACCGGCGATGCAGCGCCTGCGCGAGCAGATCCAACGCCTCGCGCGCAGCCAAGCGCCGATCTACGTCAGCGGCGAATCCGGCAGCGGTAAGGAACTCGCGGCACGCTCGATTCACGAACAAGGTCCGCGCGCCGATGCGCCGTTCGTACCGGTCAACTGCGGCGCGATTCCGTCCGAGTTGATGGAAAGCGAGTTCTTCGGCCATAAAAAAGGCAGCTTCACCGGCGCTGTCGCCGACAAGGAGGGCCTGTTCCAAGCCGCGAGCGGCGGCACGCTGTTCCTCGACGAAGTCGCCGATCTACCGCTGCCGATGCAGGTCAAGTTGCTGCGCGCAATCCAAGAGAAAGCCGTGCGTCCGGTCGGCAGTCAGCAAGAGTCGACGATCGACGTGCGCGTGTTGTCGGCGACGCACAAGAATCTCGCCGCGGAAGTCGACGCCGGGCGCTTCCGCCAAGATCTCTACTACCGCTTGAACGTGATCGAACTGCCGGTTCCGAGCCTGCGAGAGCGCACGGAAGACATTCCGATGCTCGCGAACGAGATCCTCGCCCGCCTCGCCGAAGAATATGGCCGTCCGCCGCCGCAGATCGCCGACGACGCGATCGAGGCGCTCAGAGCACACCGCTTCCCCGGTAACGTGCGTGAACTCGAGAACGTGCTCGAGCGCGCGTTCACGCTGTGCGAGAACAATCGGATCCGCGCGGCGGACCTGAACCTGTCGGCCGCGCGACTGCCCACGACGACCGTAGCCGCACCTCAGCCAACGAATGCGTCGACCGCATCGGCCCCGCCGCCGACATCGACGGTCATCGATGCGAACGTACAACTGCCGCCCGGGGAGTCCCTCGAGGATTTCCTGGAGAAGATCGAGCGCCGCGTCATCACCGATGCGCTCGAAGCGACGCGTTGGAACAAGACCGCCGCAGCGAAAAACCTCGGCATCACGTTCCGCGCACTGCGTTATCGCCTGAAGAAGCTCGGGCTCGAGTAACCCCTCTATCGGCATCGCTGCCGACAGGTATGCCGGCGTCCGTCGCACTGGGCCGCGCGCCGTTGTCCCCTCGTTTGGGTGGGCCGCATATGCGCGAATGCGCCGATGCGAAAGCCGTTCGGATTCACCGTCATAGAGTTGCTCGTGACGCTCGCCGTCGCCGGCGTTCTGACCGGGCTCGCCGTTCCCGCCTTTCGCGGCTACGTCGAACGCAGTCGCTCGACGGTCGCGCTGAACCAAATGCTCGGCGGTCTGCAGAGCGCGCGCTACGCGGCGATCTCACTGCGCACCGCCGTCACGATCTGTCCGAGCGCCGACGCCGCGCGCTGCGGCCCGCGCGACACCTGGCACCTCGGTACGCTGATCTTTGCCGACAGGAATCGCAACGGCGCGCGCGACGCGAACGAAGACGTGTTGCACTGGCTGCCGGCCTTCGAACACGGCGGGAGGATCTACTGGCGTTCGTTCCGCAACCGCAGCTATCTGCAGTTCACCGCAACGGGAATGACCGATTGGCAGAACGGCAACTTCCTGTACTGCCCCGCAAATCGCGACGCACGCCTGGCACGCGAAGTGATCTTGAACGCACAGGCGAGACCGCGCAAAGCCTACGATACCGACGGCGACGGCATCGTCGAAGACGCCAACGGTGATCCGGTGCGCTGTCCGTAACCGCGTCGATCGCGCCCAGTTTGACGCGATCGCGCGGCGGCCAACGGCTCAATACTGCTGCGGCACCACGCCCGGCGGCAGTTCCTCGATGTCGATGATCTCGCGGCGTCCGGTGTCGATGTACCGCTTGATCATGATCTTCACGTTCATGCCGGGCGTCATCAACGTGAAGGCGCCGTAGCTTCCACCGAGCTGAACTCTCGCGTCCGGCGCGACGTCGTACATGACGCCGCCGACGATGATCGAGTTGTTGGTGACGTCCAACGACTGCACCGAGCCTTGCCAAGACTCGATGCGAAAGTCGTCGCCACCGGCAATCGCGACCGGCGCAACGCCGATCGCGCTGGCCAGCACCGCCGCACCGGCGAGGTGTTTCAGGAACCGAGTCGATCGCACGTTCATGACATACCTCCTCAGTTCGTGCTGTCGAGTTCGCGCCACGACAGGCGTCCGGTCTTCGCATCTTCCGGACCCGCGACGCGAATCGTGATCTGCTCGTCACCGCCCGACAGGAACAGGAAGTCTGCGGAACCGTTGCCGAGCAACAGCGACGGGTCCACCAACTGACCGTTCAAATCGTTCGTACTGAACAGGATACCGGCCGCGTACTGCACGCCGCCGATCGTGACGAAGTCGGCCGAGTCGATCTTGCCGTCGTTGTTGAGGTCGAGGATCGCGCGTTGCGGATTGCCGCCCGTCAAGGCATCGATCGGGAACGTCGAACCCGGCGGCGAGCGCAAACACGTGTTCGCGTCGCGCGGGATGACGGTCGTCACCAACAGCGCCGTGCCGCGCGGTACGAACCGCCGAATCGCGCGCTCGCCCGGGAACTGCGGTGCCGGCGGCGCCGCACCATCGGTGTCGGTGTTGACGGCTCCACTCAGCGTCCGCGTCGGCCGCGGCATGTTGAGGTCGAAGTACCAGCCGTATACCCCGGCCGTCGCACCGACGTCCGGCGTGTAGTTGACCGGGTTCGCCGACATGATGCGCAGCTTCTGGAACGTCAGGCTGTCGACGTCGTCGACGATGTTCGTCACCGTCTGCTGCACGAGCCGCGTCGCCTTCGCATTCGCGTTGGCGGTCGGCGGCGCAGCGTCGCCGCGGTCCCAGATGCCGTATACGGACTGGATGTCGGTCGACGTCCCGTCGGCCTCGGTGATGTAGCTACCGGTACCGAAGATGATGATGAAGCCGGGCTGCGTCGGATGCTTGAACACGTACGGCTGGGTCGTGATCGGCTGCCGCGTCGTCGTTGCACCGCTCGTGTACGTCGCTTGGAAGAGTTTCACCGCCTTCCAGTTCGCCGGATTCGAATCCGAGATGTCGAACCGCCACAGGTTACCGAACAGATCGCCGGCGTACGCGATATCCGCGGTACCGTTCAGATCCTTGTCGATCAACGTCGGAGTCCCGAGACCGTTCGGCAGGCCCGCCAAGATATCCGGCGGCAGCAACACGCCGACGCCGGTGTCGACCTTCGTCACGTCGCCGTTTTGCCAGCCATCGAGACCGTTCTCG
>DASRZO010000332.1:0-3631 GCA_035686405.1 Pseudomonadales bacterium
CACGACGCCGGCGAGCACCGCGTGCGGCATCAACGCGATCAGCGGCGCGAGGAACAACATCGTCAGGATCGCCCCGGCGGCGGTGACGAGACCCGCGACCTGCGTCCGCGCACCGGTCATCCGATTGACCGCCGTCTGCGAGGTACCACCGCCGGCCGGCATCGCGCCGAGCCACGCGCCGATCGCATTGGCGAGACCGGTCGCGAGCAGTTCCGCGTTCGGGCGCGGCATCGGTTCGTCGTTGCCGACGAACGCGCGCGCGGCGGCCGTCGTCTCGGTGAAGCTCATGAGCGCAATGCCGAGCGCGCTCGGCCACATGCCCTCGAACAGTTGGAAGTCGGGCCGCGCGACAGACGGCAGCCCCGCCGGAATCGCGCCGACCAGATCCGCACCGCATGCGCCCAACAACGCGACGAAGGCGATGATCGCAGCGACGACGATGAGCGGCGCCGGCCAGCGTGGTCGAAGGTGTTCCAGCACGCCGCGCCCGACGATCGTCGCGGCGCCGAACGCGAGCGTCGCAAGCGATGTGTGCGGCAGCGACAAGACGATACCCGCGACGTTGTGGACGAAGCCCGCCTTCTCGAAATGCACGCCGAGGATCTTCGGAATCTGGTCGACGATGATCACGAGACCGATGCCGGCCTTGAAGCCGACCAGCACCGGTTCCGAGATGAAGTTCGCCACGAAGCCGAAGCGAAACAGGGCCGCCGCCATCAACAACAGCCCGACCATCAACGTCAGCGCCGCGCTCGCGCGCAAGAGTTCCACCGCATCGCCGGACGGCACCGCCTGGCCGAGGGCGGCGCCCGCGAGGATCGCGAGGGTCGTCGTGGTCGTGACGCTGAGCACCCGCGACGTTCCGAGCACCGCATAGACGATCAGCGGCACGAACGCCGTGTAGAGACCGACTTGGATCGGCAGTCCCGCGACGGTCGCATACGCCATGCTCTTCGGAATGACGACCGCGGCCGTCGTCAGACCCGCGACGACGTCGGCGCGCAGCCACGCGCCGGAGTATTTCCGCAACGAGTCGAGCAACGGCACGCTCGCCATTCGTCTATCCTCCCAACGCGATCGCGATTGCGACCAACACGATACCCAGCGACATCAGCGCCGCGCCGGCGACCCACGGGCCGACACTGGTGAATTTGGCCCAGCGATAACCGACACCGAACAGCAACGCCACCAGCACGAGATTCGACGCGCGCAACGCGAGCCTCGGATCGTCGATCAGCAAGAACGGCACTGCGGCCGGCAACGTGGCGCCGACGACGGTCACGAATATCACCAGTGCGGCAATCAAGTCCTGCCCGGTAAGGCCAGGACTGCGTCGCGGCGTCGAGCGGACGCGCGTCGCGACGTGATCGTACAGCGCTTCGCGCGTCTGTTCCGCCGTGATCGGCACGAGCGCTTCGTCCAGTTCCGAGGCGACCAGCGCGCGCGCCTCGAGCGGGTCGTTGGTGGCCGCGATCGCGCGGCCCAGCCGCGCGAGCCGGCCCCGGTCGAAGAAAACGCCGAGCAGATACAGCGCGGCATCGATGACGCCCCACGCGACGTTGCAACCGAGCGCCGCGCGCAGCAGCTCGCGGCTGGCGCCCTCGCCTCCGCCCAGCAACACACCTGCGCCGAGCGTGAACGTCAGCGTCATGATCAGTCCGAACAGAATCTCGCCGAGGTGCGAGGCGGGATCGAGCGCCGACGACAGGAACGACGTTCGAACGGAATTGCTGGCCGCCACGAACTACGCGGACCGTTGTTCGGCGGCACGTCGCTGCTGCCAGACGTACACCGGAATGCCGAGAATCAGCAGCATCAATCCGTACAACACCGCCTCCGCACCGCAGCCGTACAGCGTGAACGTCGCGAACACGAAGGCGATCACTTCGACGACGCCCACTCGGATCGCGCCCTTCTCACCGCCGCGCAGCCCGATCAATCCGCCGGCGAGCGCGCAGAACGCATACGGAACGACCGCCGCCATCGTGCTGAGGCTGACGATCAGGTTGTAGGCCGCGGCAAAACCCGGCGCACCGGATGTTTGGATCAGCAACAACACGGTCGCGAGGCCCGCCGACAGCACGATGCCGAACGCCGGGACGCCGCGCGGCGACAAGCGGCCGAACAACGGCGGGAACAAATCGTCCTGCGCTGCCGCCATCGGCACCTGCGCCATCAACAGCGTCCAACCGTTCAACGCACCGATCGACGAAATGATGACGCCGAGCGACACCACGTACGCCGCCCACGAGCCCCACATCGCACCGGCGGCATCCTGGAACGGCGCGATCGAATTCACGAGCTGCTCGTGCGGCACCACACCCATCACGACGACCGTGCCGAGCACGTACAACAGCGCCGCGATGCTGATACCGAGGATCGTGGAGCGCGGAATCGTCCGATCGGGATCGCGCACGTCGCCGGCCGGTACTGTCGCCGATTCGAGGCCGAGGTAGGCAAACATCGTCAGCGGTGCGAGCGCCGCCATCGACGTGAACAGGCCTTCGCCGCTCGGATTGAATTGGTTCAAATGCGCAGGATGAACGAAAAAGAGGCCGATCAGTGCGACCGCGACGAACGGCACGAGCTTCGCGTACGTCGTCACCTCCGCGAAGAAGCCCGCGCTCTTCACCCCGCGCAAGTTGACGAGCGCGACGAACCAGATCGCGCCAAGCGTCAACGCGAGCACGATCGCGGGCTCATGCAACCCGGGGAACAGGCTGACGACCGCGCCCGCAAACGCCATCGCCATCACCGGCAACGACGCCCAGATCGAAATCCAATAGCCCCAAGCGATCAGGAAGCCGGCGAAATCGCCGTAACCCATCCGCGTGTATGCGTACGGCCCGCCGACCGCCGGCACCGCGCGTGCCAGCCGCGCAAACGTGAGACCCAAACAGATCGCGCCCGCGCCCATCACGATCCACATCACGATCGCGAGCAAGCCATACGGCGCGACAGCGGCCGGAGATAGGTAGAAACCGGAACCGACCATGTTGCCGACGACGATCGCCGTGCACGCGGCGACACCGAGCCCCGCCGGTCTCCCCACCGGCGAGTTGCTCAT
The DNA here is from genome assembly GCA_035686405.1 of Pseudomonadales bacterium. GTDB lineage: Bacteria > Pseudomonadota > Gammaproteobacteria > Pseudomonadales > Azotimanducaceae > DATJGR01. Next base: position 3,068 of record DASRZO010000332.1, read on the forward strand.
GCGAAGTAGGTCTGCCCTTTCGAAACGATCGTCGTACCCGCCTCACCTGCGATGATCGCGCCGAGATCCGCGAGCGCACCGATCGCAGCGCTCTTGCCGGTCGCGGCGGCAAACCGACACGCCGCCTGCACTTTCGGGCCCATCGACCCCGCTGCGAATTCATAGCTCGCCAACGATACCGGTGAGGCGCGACGGATCGCCTTCTGCGTCGGCTTGCCCCAGTCCACGTAGACGGCGTCGGCGTCGGTCAGCATGACCAGCAGATCCGCTTCGAGTTCCCGCGCCAGCAGTTCCGAACACAGATCCTTGTCGATCACGGCTTCGACGCCGATCAGCTGCCGATTCTGACCGCGTTGGTACATCGTCGGAATGCCGCCGCCGCCGGCGCAGATCACGATCGTGCCGTGTTCGAGCAGCCAGCGCACGGGCCGAATCTCGAAGATGTGCTGCGGCAACGGCGACGGTACCACCCGCCGCCACTTCTGACCGTCCTGCTTGAAGACCCAGTTCTTCTCCTTCGCAATGCGGTCCGCCTCGGCCTTGTCGTACACGGGCCCGACGAAC
>DASRZO010000333.1:0-5612 GCA_035686405.1 Pseudomonadales bacterium
GGGTCCCGTCATGGCCGAGATGCTCGGCCGTCGCGAGGGCGTCAGCCGCGGTCGCGGCGGCTCGATGCACATCTTCGACGCGGCGACGCGGTTCTACGGCGGCAACGCGATCGTCGGCGGCGGTTTGCCGCTCGCCGTCGGCCTCGCGCTCGCCGACAAGATGTCGAAGCGCAATCGCGTCACGTGCTGCATCTTCGGCGAAGGCGCCGTCGCCGAGGGCGAATTCCACGAGTCGCTGAACCTCGCGGCGCTGTGGCGGCTGCCGGTGCTGTTCGTGTGCGAAAACAATCTGTACGCCATGGGCACCGCGCTCGAGCGTTCCGAGTCGGTCACCGACATTCATCAGAAGGCCGCCGGGTACGGCATGCCGTCGGAGGCGGTCGACGGCATGGACGTGATCGAAACCGAAGACGCCGCCCGACGCGCCGCCGAGCAAGTGCGTGCCGGCGCCGGCCCGGTGTTCATCGAATTCCGTACCTATCGCTTCCGCGCGCATTCGATGTTCGACGCCGAGCTGTATCGCGACAAAGCCGAAGTCGAGCGTTGGAAGCAGCGCGGCCCAGTGAAAACGTTGGTCGAGCGGCTGGAAGCGTCGGGCCTCGGTAACCGCGACGATCTCGCGGCGCTGGAGGCGGAGGCCGACGCGGAGATCGACGCCGCGGTCGCGTTCGCGCGCGCCGGCATGCTCGAGCCGATCGCCGAACTCACCCGCTTCGTCTACGCCGACCCGGCGCAGGACGCACGCCTCGCGACGATCGCGCACGACTCGGCCGGCCAATGACGACGATCACGTATCGCGAGGCGATGCGCGACGCGATTCGCGCCGCGCTACGTAACGATCCGCGCGTGTTTCTGATGGGCGAAGACGTCGGCCGCTACGGCGGCTCGTTCGCGGTCAGCAAAGGATTGCTCGAAGAATTCGGCGAAGAGCGCATTCGCGACACGCCGTTGTCGGAGTCCGCGTTCGTCGGCGCCGGCATCGGTGCGGCGCTCGGCGGCATGCGGCCGATCGTCGAAATCATGACGGTCAATTTCAGCCTGCTCGCCCTCGATCAGATCGTGAACAACGCGGCGACCCTGTGTCACATGTCCGGCGGTCAGTTCGGCGTACCGGTGGTGATCCGCATGGCGACCGGCGGCGGCCGCCAACTCGCCGCGCAGCACTCGCATAGCCTCGAGGGCTGGTACGCGCACGTGCCCGGTTTGCGCATCGTCGCTCCGGCGACGATCGAGGACGCGTTCGGCATGCTGCCGACCGCGCTCGAGACACCGGACCCGGTGCTGATCTTCGAGCACGCGCTGCTCTACAACATGAAAGGCGAATTGCCCGACGGCGCCGGGCCGACGGATCTCGACCGCGCGCTCGTGCGGCGCGTCGGCACGCATCTCAGCATCGTCACGTACGGCGCCAGCCTGTTCAAAGCGCTCGACGCGGCGGCGACGCTCGCCCGCGACGGCATCGAAGCCGAGGTCATCGACCTGCGCACGCTGCGCCCGCTCGACGATGCGACGATCATGGCGTCGGTCGCACGCACGCGGCGCGTACTGATCGTCGATGAAGGTTGGAAGAGCGGCAGCCTTTCCGCCGAAATCAGCGCGCGCATCATGGAACAGGCGTTCTACGAACTCGACGCGCCGGTCGCGCGACTGTGCAGCGCGGAAGTACCGATTCCGTACGCCGCGCATCTCGAGCGCGCCGCGATCCCGCAGGCCGAGGACATCGTCGCGTACGCGCGCCGCCTCGTTGCGCGCAATGTCTGAGTTCCGCATGCCGTCGCTCGGCGCCGACATGGAGTCGGGCACGTTGATCGAATGGCTCGTGAAGGTCGGCGATCGCGTGCATCGCGGCGACATCGTCGCGGTCGTCGAAACCGACAAGGGCGCGATCGAGATCGAGATCTTCGAAGACGCGGTCGTCGCGGAACTCTTGGTCCAGCCCGACACCGAAGTCGCGATCGGTACGCCGCTCGCGCGCCTCGATCGAGTCGGTGAGCCGGCGGCGCCGCGTGCTGCACCGGCCGCCGAACCCCGCGCCGCGATACCGATTCCCCCGGCTGCGCCGACGCCGCGCGGCGCACCGCGGCCGCCGCCGGTTGCGCCGCCGCCGATGCCGCCGCGCGCGCCGTCGATCGCGCGACCGAGCGCAGCCGCGGTCCCGTCGATCGCCACTCGTCGCAAGGTCTCGCCCGCGGCGCGTCAACACGCGCGCGAGCACGGGGTCGATCTCGATCGCGTCACCGGCACCGGCGACGGCGGCGTCGTCACCGTGGCGGACGTCGAGAAGTTCATTCGCGCACCGCCGCCGAGCGCACCGATGCCGAGCACACCGCCACCGCCGAGCGCGGCGCCGCCGACCACAACGCCGCCGCCGAGCGCAGCGCCGCCGTCGAGCGCAGCGCCGGCCGCAGTCGTCGCGCCGACCGAACGCGCGGCGGCAGCAGCGAGCCCGATGCGGCGCGCCATCGCCGCCGCGATGAGTCGTTCGAAGCGCGAGATTCCGCACTACTACCTCGCACACACGATCGATCTCGAACCCGCGCTCGCGTGGCTCGAGCGCCGCAACGCGCAGCGCCCGATCGAACGGCGCATCGTGTACGGCGCGCTACTGCTGAAAGCGGTGGCGCGCGCGGCCGCCGACAATCCTTCGCTGAACGGCTACTGGCGCGACGGCGCGTTCGAAGGCAGCGCGACCGTCAACGTCGGCGTCGTCATCTCGCTGCGCGGCGGCGGTCTTGCGGCGCCCGCCCTGCAGAACGCGGCAACCCTCGACATCGATGGGCTGATGGCCGCGCTGAAGGACGCGACCGAACGCGCTCGTCGGGGGCGCCTGAAGAGTTCAGAACTGTCGAGCGCAACGATCACGGTGTCGAGCCTCGGCGATACGGGCGTCGAAAGCATCTATCCGATCATCCATCCGCCGCAGGTCGCGATCGTCGGATTCGGCGCCGTCGTCAGCCGGCCGTGGGTCGCCGACGGCGGCCTTTACGTTCGCCGCGTGGTGACGGTGACGCTCGCGGCGGACCATCGCGCGAGCGACGGCCACGACGGCGCGCGCTTTCTCACCGCGATCGAACGCCTGCTCGCGAAACCGGAGGCCCTGTGAACGAAGCCGATCTACGCAACGCAGTCCTGCAAGCGCTGTACTCGATCGCGCCCGAGGCCGAAGGCGAACGGCTCGATCCGCAGGCGAGTCTGCGCGACCAACTCGACATCGACTCGATGGACTTCCTGAATTTCCTGGTTGCGCTGAAGGACACGGTCGGCGTCGAGGTTCCCGAATCGGACTACGCGCAAGTGGCGAACCTCGACGACTGCGTCCGTTACCTCGCGGCCCGGCTGCCGTCGACGTGAGCGACCCGCGCGCCAACGACGCCATCGCGGCGCAGCTCGACCGCGTGGCCGATCTGCTCGAAGCGCAGGACGCCAACCCGTTTCGCATCGCGAGCTACCGCCGCGCCGCGCGGCATCTGCGCGAATGGGACCGATCCGCCGTCGACCGATACCGCGCCGCCGGCACGACGGCGCTGCGCGACATCGAAGGCGTCGGCGACGCGCTGGCCGCGACCATCGCCGAGATCATCGATACGGGACGTTGCACGTTGCTCGATCGCCTCGAAAGCGAAGCCGAGCCCGAGCGCCTGCTGCAGCGTTTGCCCGGGGTCGGCGCCAAACTCGCGCATCGTCTGCACGACGAACTCGGCAGCATGACGCTCGAAGAACTCGAGCAGGCTGCGCACGACGGCCGGCTCGCGCACATCGAAGGAATCGGCGCGAAGAAAGCGGAGACCATCCGCGCGGCGCTCGCCGGCATGCTCGGCACGCGCGCGCGCCGCCGCACCCCACCCGGATCGTTGGCGGACAGGCCGTCGGTCGAAACGCTGCTCGCGATCGATGCCGAATACCGTACCCGCGCGCAGCGCGGCGAGTTGCCGACGATCGCGCCGCGCCGTTTCAACCCCGAGCATCGGCGCTGGCTGCCGATCCATCACTGCGCGCGCGACGGCTGGCAATTCACGGCGCTGTTCTCGAATACGAAGCGCGCGCATGAACTCGGACGTACCGGCGACTGGGTCGTCATCTACTACCACCGCAATCGCCACGAAGATCAATGCACCGTGGTGACGATTCCGAGCGGTAGCTGGGCGGGTCGCCGCATCGTGCGCGGACGCGAGGACGAATGCCGCGCGCTGTTCGCGCAGCGCGCGGCACGCGTCACTGCGACGGATTCCGCGAAGTCGACCGCGGAAAGGGCATCGTCTGCCGACGAAATTCCCCCGTGAGACTCTCGGAAACACGCATCCCTGACGAGCAGATCGAGGCGCGCTTCACTTCTTCGAGCGCTTGCTCGCGCGCGCCGGCTTGCTCGCCCGGATCGTCAGCAGATCGGTCGGCAAGTCGCTGACGATCGCCTCGGCGGTGTTGCCGATCAGCAGCTTTTTGAGGCCGGTACGCCCGGCGGTGCCGACGACGGTGAGCCCGGCCCCCAGTTCCGCGGCGAGGGCGCGGATCACGTCGGCCGGTCGCCCCTCGACGACGTAGGTGGCGGCCGCGTCGACACCGACGCCGCGCAACAGCGCGGTCAGCGCTTCCCGCCGCGTTTCGCGCAGTTGCTCCTTGGCCGACGTGTAGTCTTGGGCGACCTGATAGACCGTCAGGTATCGCGCCAGCACCGGCACCGCGGTCGCGACGTGCAATTCGGCGCCGACGGTCGCCGCGACCTGCGCACCGAGCCGCAGGATGTCTTCGTTCAAGTGCGCGTGGGCGGTGTCGATGACGTCGACCGTCGCGAGCACCCGCGGCGGGCTCGGCCACGGCGCCGCGCGCGTGAACAGCACCGGGCACGGCGCCTCGCGCATCAACGTCCAATCGATCGGTGCGTGCAGGAAGTCCGCACGGTTCGCCGACCGCGCCAACGGTTTCACGATCAAGCTCGCGTCGTGATCGCGCGCCGCAGCACAGATTGCCGACGCCGTGTGGCGCGCGAACACCACCTCGACGTCGAGCTGCGTCATCGTCGCGCGGACCGGCGCGAGCGCGGCGTCCAGGCCTTGGCGTTCATTGCGCAGCAAATCGTCGATCACGCGCTGCGACACGTCCGGGCTGTAGCGCTCGACCAAGATCTCGGTGACCGGATCGTACGTGACGAGTACCGCCACCACGGCCGCGCCGGTCATTCGCTGCACGCCGGCGGCGCGCTCCATGCCGCGCACGAGCGCATCCGGCATGTCGCTCGCGACCAGCACCCGTTCGATCTTTCGTTCACGTGAAGCCGCCATCGTCGATTTCCTCTCGGTCCGTATCTCGTCGATCGTATCGCAATAGGCGGGATCGTCGTCCGCACGCCGCGGTTTTCCCGTATTCCGCTCTCGGCGCCGCGCAATCAAGCTGCGGCAAAAGGAGCTGTCATGAATCGACGTCTGGGCTACGCCTTGATCGTGTCGTTGGCGATGCTCGGCGGATGCGTATCGCAGCAGCGCAATCTGCACAGCAGCGCCGTCGAATACCTGTACTCGGGCGGCTACGAGGGTTCCCCCGCCACCGTCGTGAAGCTGCACGCGCCCGTCCGCGTCGGAATTGCGTTCGCGCCATCGGGCAGCGACGTCTTTCCGGAG
>DASRZO010000334.1:0-26233 GCA_035686405.1 Pseudomonadales bacterium
GCTCCGCCGCACGCATCAGTGCTGTTCGCGTGCCTTCGGCTTGCGCGCGCCGCTTGTCCACTACGCGCCTTGCACTGAATACATTTTTGCGAACGGCATGCTCGTTCCGAAGTAAAGGCGATGTCGGCTTCTAGCACGACCAACCAGTAATGACAATCATTAAAGTCGCTGCGCGGCTCTGCTGGAGCGCGGCTCGTACGTTGAACTTCGGCAAATCGCTGGCGTGTGGTTTCACGGCGTTTCGATGGGAAAGAGAAGGATCTCGACTTCACCGCGGTGACGACGGCCGCGCGAAATACCGCAAGGCTCGGTCTTCGCTGAACAGCGCCGCAGGGGTTAGGGATGAGTTTCCCGCGCGAGCTCTACCCACTCAAATCGACTTCGTACGCCACCGTGCGCCGGTGTGCTGCTGAACGCCGCCTTGCGATCAATGTAATCAACTACTTAGCTTTGAGCCGCTGCATATATATAGGTACAGTCGCGCGATCGGCGGCGAACCGGAGGCGAACGTGGGCGGCGACATCGAATGGCTCGAAAGCTCGACCGAGAACGGCGTCACGAAGCGCGAGTTCACGCTGCATCGCGGCGCCCGCGCGGTTCCCGCGGTGCTGTGGTCGCCGGAACGCGCAGCAGCGGGCACGCCGCTGGTGCTGTTCGGTCACGGCGCATCGGGCGACCGTCACCAGATGCCGATCCCGTGGCTCGCCCGGCGCTTGGTCGGCGATGCCGGATTCGTCGGCCTCGCGATCGACGGACCGGTGCACGGGCGGCGTAAGGTCGGCGACGGTGCGCGTGGTGCGTTCGCGGTCGAGTGGCGGCGCGACGGCTGCGTCGACGACATGCTGGCCGATTGGCGAGCGGCACTCGACGCGGTGCAGATGCTCGCCGACGTCGGCCGCGGTCCGGTCGGCTATTGGGGGTTGTCGATGGGGACGATCTTCGGTGCGCCGCTCGTCGCCGCCGAGCCGCGGATCGGCGTCGCGGTGCTCGGCTTGATGGGCGTCGCCGGCCCGACGGAGAAATTCCGCGAACGGATTCGTTCGGCCGCGGCCGCGATTCGTTGCCCGGTGCTGTTTCTGATGCAGCTCGAGGACGAGCTGTTCACGCGCGAGCAATACCTCGACTTGTTCGATCGGCTCGCGTCGGACGACAAACGTCTGCACGCGAACCCCGGGCTGCATCCGCAGGTACCGACCGAAGAACTCGATGCGTGCATCGCGTTTCTGCGGCGGCATCTCGGCGGCGCAGACCGCGAACCGCGCCGCTTCGCGTTCAACGTGTCGCAGTAGCGATCAGTGATCTTTGGCGGGCGGGGCGCTGCGCGGCGGCAGTGCATCGCCGCGCGAGCGCGGCCCGTTCAGATGGGCGTCGAGCGCCGCGAGCGCTGCGCCGAGTACTTCCGCCGGCGTCGCCTTCGCGGCCAAGTCGAGACGCGGCCGATTGCGCCGCAGCAGATCCGTTAGGGCCTTGCCGAACGTACGCTCGGCGACGCGCCAATCGGTCATCCACTTTTCCGTGTTCGGTACCGCGCGGAAGCGCCGTTGCCGCTGTGCGCTCTTCAACCGGCGCCACAACACCGGGTATTTCGGCAGCGTAGCGTCGGCCCATTCGGCGACGGCAACCGTGCCGCGGCCGCAAGCGATGCGAAATTGAATGCGTTCCGACGGTGTCAAAGTATCGAGCGCCTGGTTGCGCACGTAGTTCGGCAGCCACTCGTCGGGCGCTGTCTTCGAAGTCCTCGGCATCGCGCGACTCTATACTGCGAGCCGCGCCGGCCCGCGGGCGCTTTGTGGCTAATTTGTACGGGTGTTTGTACGAACATCTCGACCGCCGAAGGAGTTCGAGTGTCCGAACCGATCGTAACGCTCCAGCGCTTGTCGAAGTCGTACGTCGTGCCGGTGCGAGAGGCCGGCGTCGTCGCTGCGGTGAAGAGCCTGTTCGATCGCCGCACGCGCGTCGTCGAAGCCGTGCGCGAGATCAGCTTCGACATCGGCGCCGGCGAGATCGTCGGCTTCCTCGGTCCGAACGGCGCCGGCAAGACGACGACGCTGAAGATGTTGTCGGGGTTGCTGCATCCGAGCGGCGGCACCGCGCGCGTGATGGGCTTTCAGCCGTGGCGGCGCGACCGCGCGTTCCTCGAACAGATCACGCTCGTGATGGGGCAACGCAATCAGCTGATGTGGGACATCCCGGTCGTCGACTCGTTCGACCGCAACCGCGTCGTGTATCGATTGTCGCGCGACGAATATCGGACGCGTGTCGACGAGCTGACGGAACTGCTCGACCTCGCGCAGCTGCTGAACAAGCCCGTGCGCACGCTGTCGCTCGGCGAGCGGATGAAGTGCGAAGTCGCGGCGGCGCTGCTGCACCATCCGCGCGTGCTCTATCTCGACGAACCGACACTCGGACTCGATGTGACCATGCAGCGCCGGCTGCGCGGTTTCATCGGCGACTACAACAAGCGCACCGGCGCGACGGTACTGCTGACGTCGCACTACATGGCGGACGTCGAAGCGCTGTGTCCGCGGGTGATCGTCGTGCATCACGGCGCGATCTTGTTCGACGGCGCGCTCGCCGATTTGGTCGCGCGCGCGACGGCGCACAAGACGTTGATCGTCGACGTCGACGACGCCGCGGTCGATCTGTCGCGTTTCGGCGAAGTGGTCGCGCGCGACGGCGGTCGCATCACGCTGCGCGTCGCGAAGGCGGAGACGGCGCGCATCACCGGCGCGATTCTCGCGCAGGTGACGGTGAGCGACTTGACGGTCATGGATCCGCCGATCGACGAAGTCATCGATCGGATCTTCACCGACGGCTGACGAGGCGGCCGATCGCGGACCGTCGAAATCGGCGATTCGTTCACGCGTGCGCCCGACAGGCCTTGTCGGGCAATGGACTTCGGTGGGGTCGACGGCGGAGAATCCCGCGCGTTGAGGCCGGTACACACGGAGTATTCGATGGCCGGTTTGGACTTCTTCGCCAACCTCGAAAACAACAAGACCTTCGACCGCATCTTCAACGTCGGGCTGCTGCTCTTCGTGACGTTGATCGTGCAGGCGATCTACGCGATACACGTGCGCCCCGCCGCCGAGGCGTGGCGCGCGCAGGAGCAGCAACTGGTCAACGCCGACGTGAACTACAAGCCGAAGCGTTCGCTGCTCGTGATCATCGAGGAGCCGGAACCGGAAGCGGCGATCATCATGTGCATCTGGTCCCTGCTGCTCGCCGGCCGGCAAGGGCTCAAGGTGTCGCGCTGTCGCAAGTTGCTCGACGCCGACTTGATGCAGATGCCGCCGGGTTCGTGCGTATTGCCGGACGACGTGCGCGACCACCTGCGCCAACTCGACCAAATTCAACCGGCGCTCGCCGAGTCGATCGTGCCGCGCGTGCTGCGTTCGGCATTGAAGCGGTTCGGCGCGACGCAGAACGTGCAAGACGCGGCGACCACGGTGCATCAAGTCGTCGAAATCGAAGCGGCGCGCATGGACTCCGAACTCGCGATGGTGCGCTTCGGGGCGTGGTCGATTCCGGCGATCGGCTTCGTCGGCACGGTGCGCGGTTTGGGTGAAGCGCTGCAGAGCGCGCAGTTCGCGTTGAGTTCGAACAACCCCGGCGCGCTGACCGGCGGCCTCGGCGTGTCGTTCAACTCGACGTTCACCGCGCTGACGTTGTCGATCATCGTGATGTACGTGATCCACGAACTGCAGCTCGCGCAAGAACGGCTCGCGCTCGACACGCAGGAGTACGCCGAGGAACACCTCATCAGCAACCTGCGCACGAGTTTGGTCGACGGCACCGAGCGGCCGTTGCTGTCGGCGCCGGTGCCGAGCGAGCGGCTGATCCGCCAGCGCTGACGCCTCGCAGCGCCGCCTCTCTGCGAATGCGCGGCGCGTCTTCCGACGTTCCCGAAACACGCACTGGACCGCGCCAGTGATGAATCGTTGGGCGGCGCTGTATCGCGCGTTTCTCCGTACGGCGCTGCTCGAGCAAATCCAATACCGCGCGTCCGGCGCGATTTGGATGATCGGCTCGGTGCTCGAACCGGTCGTGTTCCTCGTCGTGTGGTCGACGGTCGCGAAGGCGCAGGGCGGCTCGGTCGGAGGCTACGGCGCGCACGAGTTCGCCGCGTATTACGTCGTCCTCTTGATCGTCAATCACCTGACGTTCTCGTGGACGATGCACGACTTCCAGTTCCGGATTCAGTTCGGATCGTTGTCGTTCGATTTGCTGCGACCGGTGCATCCGATCCACGGCGACATCGCCGCGAACCTCGCCTACAAAGTGGTGATGCTGGTGGTGATGTTGCCGGCGTTGGTCATCCTGACTATCGCGTTCGAGCCGCACTTCACGCCGGTCGCGTGGTCGCTCGCGGCATTCGCGCCGGCGTTGTTCCTCGCATTCTTGCTGCGCTTCTTGTTCGAGTGGACGCTCGCGCTCGCGGCGTTCTGGACGACGCGCGTCACCGCCATCAATCAGATCTACTTTTCGTTGCTGATGTTTCTCGCCGGCCGCGTTGCGCCGATCGCGTTGTTGCCGCTGTGGCTGCGCAACGTCGCGCACGACTTGCCGTTCTACTACATGGTCGGATTTCCGGTGGAACTCGCCCTCGGGAAGGTACCTTCGACCGATGCGCTCGTCGGCTTCACGACACAGTTGCTGTGGCTCACGGTCGTCGGCGCGATCGTCGTGATCGTGTGGCGGCGGGCGGCGTACCGATTCGCGGCGGTCGGCTCGTGAACGCGCTGCGCCTGATCGGCGTGTTCCTGCGGATCGGCTTCTTGGGCGAAACCGCGTATCGCGCGAATTTCTGGATTCAGAGTTTCGAATCGGCGCTGAACCTGTCGATGGCGCTCGCGGCGATCGCGGTGGTGTTCTCGCAGACTGACGATTTGGGTGGGTGGCGGCCCGTGGAGCTGACGACGTTGATCGGCGTCTACTTCATCGTGCTCGGCGCGATCAACGTCGTCACCGCGCCGAGCCTGCAGAAGTTTCTCGAAGACATCGTCACCGGCAATCTCGACTACACGCTGACTAAGCCGGCCGACGCGCAGCTGCTCGTCAGCTTCGCCGAAGTGCGCGTGTGGCGGTTGGCCGACGTATTCCTCGGCACCGGCGTGCTCGCGGTGTCGCTGACGCTGAACGCCGAGCGCGTCGGAGTCGTCGAAGCGCTGCAGTTCGCCGCGGCGATGCTGTGCAGCGGCGCGATCGTCTACAGCTTCTGGATGATGCTCGCGACGCTCGCATTCTGGTTCATCCGCATCGAGAACGTGCTGCAGATCTTCTGGGCGATGTACACCGCCGGCCGTTGGCCGATCGGCATCTATCCGCAATGGCTGCGTTGGGCGCTGACGCTGGTGGTACCGGTTGCCTTCGCGGTGACGGTACCGGCGCAAGCGGTGTCGGGCCGATTGTCCGGGGCAATGCTCGCCGGCGCCTTCGCGCTCGCGCTCGGGTTGCTCGCGTTTTCGCGCTGGTTCTGGTTGCAGGGCTTGAGGCACTACTCCGGCGCATCGGCGTAACCGAGTCGGATGCCTCCGCCCGGCGTGCGTCACGCGGGACCCACGTGTGCGTCCAGCGTGTGCGATGTCGAACATACGGCCGTTCGCGACAATGCAAAGCGGTCCGCGCTACCCTGCGACTCCGACTCGGTGAGGATTCGGCATGAACGGGTTTCTGATGCGGCTCGCGATTTCGGCGATCGGCCTGTGGCTTGCGACGGTGCTGGTGCCGGGCGTGCAGATCGATACGCCGTGGACGCTGATCTTCGCGGCGATATGGCTCGGCATCGTGAACGCGTTGGTGCGGCCGGTCGTGCTGCTGCTGACGTTCCCGTTCACGTTGGTGACGTTGGGCCTCTTCATCCTCGTCGTGAACGCGGCGATGTTCGCACTGGTCGCGAGCCTGCTGTCCGGCTTTCACCTGAGCGGATTCTGGGCAGCGTTCTTCGGGGCGTTGGTCGTCAGCATCACGTCGTGGCTCGGCTCGTCGTTCATCGGTCCGCGCGGCCGCTACGAAGTGATCGTCGTTCAGCGCCGCCGATAGCCGCTGCTTTCGCCGGAGACACCGTCTCGAATACCGTCAAAGCACGAATTCACGGAAGGCTTGCTGCATGTTCAAGGTACCCGATCGGCGCCGGATCTATCTGCTGCGCCACGCGGAAGCCGCGTATCTCAAACCGGACGGCACTCCGGTCGCCGACACACGCCTCGCCGGACTCACCGCTGACGGCGAAGCGCAGGCGCGCGTTCAGGCCAAGGCGCTCGCCGACGTCGAGTTCGATCGCGCGGTCTGTTCGGGTCTTGCGCGCACGCGCGCGACCGCGGGACTCATCCTGGCCGGCCGCACGAAGCCCGAACTCGAGATCGTTCCGGCACTCGAAGAAGTGCGCGGCGGCGAGCGCGGCCAGCGCATCGCCGACATGGAGAGTTGGATCGCACACGTGGCGAATCCATGGGCCGAGGCGGAACGTCCGCACGGTCGCTTCCTCGGCGGCGAGACGTTCGCCGAGTTCGGCGGCCGCGTGCTGCCGGCGTTCGAAGAGCTGGTGCGCGATCACAGCTGGCGCACGTTGCTGATCGTTGCGCACGGCGGCGTCAATCGCGTGATCCTGAATCACGTGCTGAATCTGCCGTGGCAAGGCGCCGTCGGTATCGAACAGGACGCCTGCTGCATCAACGTCATCGACGTCGACGGCGAGGACGGCCGAGTCGTCCGGCACTTGGTCCGCGGCATCAACATCACTGCGTACAACGTGAGCAAGCACGGCATCGTGCTCACCGACATGGAGAAGACGGCGCAGCGTTTCGCCGCGTTGCTGCCGATGCGCGCGCCCTGACGTAGTCGTCAGGGAAACTACGCCGCCGTTCGCCGCAGCTCTCCGCACTCTGACGGTGTTCTCTACTTCGGCGGTTGCATTTGGACGTCAGCGCCGCTTGTCCTTCATCGCCAGGCTGCGCTTCACCTGTTTCGCAAACTGCCGGCTGCGATGCCGTTGTTCGGCAATCGTGTCGGTGTGTCGCGCTTGCTCGCGCAAGAGCTTGCGATAGTTGTGCAAGCGCCGCTCGTCGAGCGCGCCCGAGTCGATCGCCGCGCGCACTGCACAACCCGGTTCGTCGTCGTGCCCGCAATCGGTGAATCGGCATTGCAGCGCCAGCTCGCCGATGTCGTCGAAGATCTCGCTGACGCCTTGCTCGACGTCGACCATCTTCAGTTCGCGCATGCCGGGCGAGTCGAGCAACAGCGATCCGTTCGGCAGCAGATGCAGCGAACGGTGCGACGTCGTATGGCGGCCTTTCGCATCCGCTTCGCGAATCGCGCCGGTGACTTGCTTCTGTGCCGCCGCGAGGCTGTTCAGCAACGTCGATTTGCCGACGCCGGACGAGCCGACCATCGCGACGGTTTGGCCCGGTCTGCACCACGCGCGCACGCCGTCGATCGTGCTCGGATCGAGCGCGTTGATGCACTCGATGGCGACGTTGCGCCGAACGGCGTGCACGGCCTCGACGAAACGATCGGCGGCGTCGCAGAGGTCGGCCTTCGTCAGCACGACCACCGGTTCGACGCCGGCCTCGGCAGCGAGCGCCAGATAGCGTTCGAGCCGCGACGGATTGAACTCGTCGTTGCACGACGTGACGACGAAGAGCGTATCGACGTTCGCCGCGATCACCTGCAGATCCGCCTTCGCGCCCGCGGTGACGCGCGTGAAGACGCTCGTGCGTTCGAGCACGCGCACGACCGCATCGCCCTGTTCGTTCAGCAACACCCAATCGCCGATCGCGGGCCGCGCTTCGGCGGGTTGCGCGAACCACTTCTTCGCGAGCGCGATGTGACGCTCGCCGGCGAAGTCGCCGACCGTGATGCCGCTGCGTTGGACCGTCAGCACGCGCGCGGGGCGCGCGTGCTCGGTCTCGTCGAGCGCGAGTTGTTGTTGGAAGAACGCCCGCCAGCCGAGGCGTTCCAGTGTGGAGTCGTTCATCATCGAAAACCCTGTGTTTGGCCGATCGCGCGCCGGCGATCGGCGGTCAACCGATTGAGCTTCCGATGAGTCGGAGAGCTCGGTTCATGACTGGACCGAGCGGAATGGGGAAGAGCGAGGCGGGAGAGCGTACGAGAGAAATTCGAGCGTGTTGCGCGACTACCGACTCAGGTCGATCCGATTCCGCGGATCCATGTGCGATTGACGACACTCATTCACAACCCTCCGTGCGATGCTCGAACGTTCGATCGATGCGCCATCTTGCGCGGCCGGCGGTGCGACCGCAAGCGTCGCTTCGACTCCGGTCGACGTCAGCGCGGTGGACGTTTCGCGCGAGCGCGCGGATCGTGCGGGTCGCCGCGCCCCTTTGTGCTGTCGGTGCGGGAATCCGTCGCGTCGGTGCGCGGCCGCTTCGAGGTCTCGCCACGCGGCGATCGATCGGCACCGACGCGCACGCGCTTCGGCGCGTCGGCGCGGAACTCTGCCGTACCGCGTACCGCCTTCGCGTCGTTGCTGCGGCGCTGCTTCGCGCCATGGCGCGGTTCATCGGCGCGCGGCGGACCGGGTTTGCGCGGCGCGCCGGCGGCTCCGCTCATGCGGCTGATTTCGAGTTGGCGACCCGAGACCCAGACCTTCTTCAGCATTTTGAAGATGTCCTTCGGCATGCCTTCGGGCAATTCGACGGTGCTGAATTCGTCGTGGATCTCGATGCGGCCGATGTGTGCGCTGTCGAGGCCCGCTTCGTTCGCGATTGCGCCAACGAGATTGCCCGGCTGCACGCCGTGGGCGTGACCCACCTCGACGCGAAAGAGATCCTTCGGTAGGTCGTCGTGCGCGCCCTTGCGCTTGCCGTCCGCGCGCTTGCCGTCCGTCCGCTTGTCGCCGGTCCGTTTGGCGTCTCCGCGGTCGCGTGAGCGCGCCGGTCGATCGTCGTCGCCGGCCGAGCCGCGCGCGCGCGGCGGGCCGTCGCGCTGCGGGCGATCGTCGTCGTCGCGGCGCGGTTTGCGCGTCGGCGCCGCGTCTTTGACGAGCAATGGTTTGTCGCCTTGCACGAGCTGCGCGAGCGCCGCGGCGATGTCGATCGGATCGACCTCGTGTTGAGTCTGGTAGCGCGCGACGAGATCGCGGAAGAATTCGAGATCGCGGGTCGCGAGCGTGTCGGTGATGCGTTGGTTGAACTTCATGATGCGTTTGTCGTTCACCGCTTCGGCGGACGGCAGTTCCATCGGCTCGATCGTCTGCCGCGTGGCGCGCTCGATCGCGCGCAGCAAGTGTCGTTCGCGCGGCGCGACGAACAAGATCGCTTCGCCGCTGCGGCCGGCGCGGCCGGTGCGGCCGATGCGGTGCACGTATGCTTCGGTATCGTTCGGAATGTCGAAGTTGATGACGTGGCTGATGCGTTCGACGTCGAGGCCGCGCGCGGCGACGTCGGTCGCGACCAGGATGTCGAGCGAACCCGACTTCAACCGGCCGATCGTTTGCTCGCGGAGTTTCTGCGGCATGTCGCCGTTGAGTGCCGCCGTCGCGTAGCCGCGCGCTTGCAGCCGATCGGCGAGTTCGACTGCCGCGATGCGCGTTCGAACGAACACCAGCATGCCGTCGAATGGTTCGGTCTCGAGCAACCGCGTCAACGCGTCGAGCTTGTGCACGCCGGCGACGTTCCAGTAGCGCTGCCGGATGGTCTCGGCGGTCGACGTGCGGACCTTGATCGTGATCTCGGCGGGGTCGCGCAGATATTGCTGCGCGATACGCCGGATCGGCCCCGGCATCGTCGCCGAGAAGAGCGCGACCTGCCGCTGCGGCGGCGTCTGGCCGAGGATCCACTCGACGTCTTCGATGAAGCCCATCCGTAGCATCTCGTCGGCTTCGTCGAGCACGACGGCCGTCAGTCCGTCGAGCTTCAGCGTGCCGCGGCGCATGTGGTCCATCAGCCGGCCCGGCGTGCCGACGATCGCGTGCACACCGCGCTTCAGTTGCCGCAGCTGTATCGCGTAGTCCTGGCCGCCGTACACCGGCAGCACGTGGAAACCACGCAACCGCGCGGCGTACGCCTGAAAGGCTTCCGCGACTTGGATTGCCAGCTCGCGCGTCGGCGTCAGCACGAGAATCTGCGGATCGTGGCGGTCGAGATCGAGCCGTGACAGCAGCGGCAGCGCGAACGCCGCCGTCTTGCCGGTGCCGGTTTGCGCCTGGCCGATGACGTCGCCGCCTGCCAACAAGCTCGGAATGGTGCGGACCTGGATCGGCGTCGGCGTTTCGTAGCCGACGTTGCGGACGGCGTCGAGCACTTCGGCGCGCAAGCCGAAGTCGTCGAAGGTCACGGCGTCGGCCGGAGCGGGCGGAGCGTCCGGGTCGTGCGGTGCGGTGTCTGGTGCGTCGGTGTCGGTCAAAAGCGGTTACCCGGGAGCGGCCTGCTATCGTACGCGCTAAACCCCGCCGCGCCTAAGATCGGACACCCGTTGCGGAGCGTAGCGGCGCCGGCGAAGGGTCGTGCTATCGTCGCCCGTCCGACGGATCGAGCACGATCCGCGCGCATATCGTTCGAGGGGAGATCCGATGGTGCAGTGGAACTACGGCGACATTCTCGATGCGGTCGACACGATCGTGCCCGGCGATCGGATCGCGTTGATACACGGCGATCATGTGGTGCGTTGGCGCGACTTCACGCGCCGCACCAACAACCTCGCCCGCGCGTTGCTCGACGGCGGCGCCGAGCCGGGCGACAAGATCGCGTTTTTCATGCGCAACCGCAGCGAATACAGCGAAGGCATCGCGGCGGGTTTCAAGGCGCGGCTGACGCACGTCAACGTGAACTATCGGTACGTCGACCACGAACTCGTGTACCTGCTCGACAACGCCGACGCGGCGGTCGTGATCTACGCGGCGGAATTCGCCCCGATGGTGGCCGCGATTCGCGGGCGTTTGCCGAAGGTCGGGCAATGGGTCGAGGTCGCCGACGGTCATCGCGGCGGCGACGACGTCATCGCTTACGAATCGCTCGCCGAGCGCGGTACCGGCGCGCCGCTCGGCATCGCGCGTTCCGGCGACGACATGCTGTTTCTCTACACCGGCGGCACCACCGGCATGCCGAAGGGTGTGATGTGGCGGCACGACGATTTGTGGCGCGGCACCGGCGCCGGCGGCAATCCGCGCATCGGCGTCCCGCCGTCGCCGGATCTGCCGACGTACGTCGAACGTGTGAAGGCCGAGACGCCGCCGGTGAATCTACCGTTGCCGCCGATGATGCACGGCACCGGCCTGTTGTCGGCGGTCTCGGCGATGACGCACGGCGGCACGTGCGTGACGCTCAAATCGCGCAGCTTCGATCCGGACGAAGCGCTGGCGGCCATCGAGCGCCATCGAGTCACCGCGGCGACGATCGTCGGCGATGCCTTCGCGCGGCCGTTGGTCGAGGCGCTCGATCGGGCCGAACCCAAGCGCGACATCGCGTCGCTGAAGCTGATCAGCTCGTCCGGCGTCATGTGGACCCGCGAGGTGAAGGCCGGACTGCTCAGGCACAACGGCGATCTGACGCTGATCGACGGCTTCGCGTCGTCCGAGGCGCTCGGGCTCGGCAGCTCCGTGATGACGCGCGACAAGGCGGTCGACGTCGCGAAGTTCACGCTCGGCCCCACGTGCAAGGTCTTCACCGAAGACCGCGTCGAGGTGAAGCCGGGCTCCGGCGAATCCGGCATGGTCGCGGTCTGCGGCCCGCTGCCGGTCGGCTATTACAAGGACGAGGCGAAGACGGCCAAGACTTTCCCGGTGATCGACGGCGTGCGGTACTCGATCCCCGGCGACTGGGTGCGCGTCGAGGCCGACGGTACGCTGACCTTGCTCGGCCGCGGCAGCAACTGCATCAACACCGCCGGCGAGAAGGTGTATCCGGAAGAGGTCGAGGAAGCGTTGAAGGCGCACGCCGGCGTGGCGGATGCACTCGTCGTCGGCGTCGCCGATGCGAAGTGGGGCCAATCGATCACCGCGGTCGTGCAGCTCGAGCCGTTCGCCGAGTTTGACGAGCAAGAACTGAAGGACTTCGTCAAAGCCCGGATCGCCGCCTACAAGGTGCCGAAGCGCATCTTGGCCAAGCCCGATCTCGCCCGGGCCCCGAACGGCAAGGCCGACTACAAGCACATTCGCGAATACGCGGAAGCGAAGCTGCGCGAATCCGCTGCCGGATGACCCACGCCGCAGATCGGTAGAACTGCGCCGCCCGCGCCGCCGGCGCTCGTTTGAGCGGCGGCACGTTGCGCTGACGGCTCAACGGCGCTGACAGAAGGTCGCGGCGGAAGTCCGCCGCGTTCGCTGCACGCTCGGTTCATGTCGGTGTGCCCGGTACTGCGTCGATGTCGGTCGGTACGGCACCGACCGCTTCGCCGCCTCGCCGCGTAGGAACGTCGACGCCACGAAGATCGGCCTACACACTCGCGACAATCGCTCTGACCGAACTGTGGAAAATTGCCAGCCACGGGTCGCTTGGGGCCGGGACATCGAGGGAGATGCGCGCAGCGCGCCGACCTTCGCCTTTCGCTCCTTCGATCCGGCGCTACGGCGTCTGATGGAAGTCGAGGTCAAATTGTTGTATTGGATTGACCCATGAGCGCGCTGGCCCGAGACATCGAACGGCCGTCCTCGCCCATCCCGTTCCGGGACCGTAAAGGTGAATCTGCGCGCGACGCGCTGCCGCTGATCCTGGCGCCGGCGCCGCGGCTCACGCAGCTCGCGGTCCCCATCCACCTCGGCTTCGAAGATCCGCGCGCGGCGCAGATCCGCGGCAACCGGCCGCGCGTCGGCCCGCGCTTCAACAACCGCCAGGTCGCGTTCTTCTGCTTGTTCCTCGGGCTGCTCGCCGTCGTCTCGCACGAGCTTCGGTATTCGAGCGCGCAGGCCGAATGGTGGGCACGCGTCGCGCAACCGCTGCACTTCGAACTGGCACCGGGTGCGAACCCCACGCCGCTGACGCCGGACGAAGGTCCGTACGATTTGCGCCTCGGCTACGCGCAGCTGCCGGGTGAAATCGATCGTCTGCAGGCCGCGGGCTTCGACGTCGTGAACCAGGCGCGGCCGTCGCAGCGGATGCTCGATCTCGACCGCAAAGGTATCGACGTCATCTACACCGAAAAGCCGCAGGCCGGGCTTACGCTGCTCGATCGCGCCGGCCGCACCGTCTACAGCGCGCGCTATCCGCACGCCGTGTACGACAAGTTCGAGTCGATTCCGCCGTTGGTGATCGCTGGACTCCTCTTCACCGAAGACCGCGAGTTGCTCGACGGCCGCTGGAACCGCAATCCGGTGATGGACTGGGAACGGCTGTCGAAAGCGGCGGGGCTGCGGCTCTTGAGCTATGCCGGCGTGGACGACCCGACCATCGGCGGCAGCACGCTCGCGACGCAGCTCGAGAAATTCCGCCACTCGCCGGGCGGCCGTACCGAAACCGTGATCGAGAAGGCGCGGCAGATGGCGTCGGCGAGCATTCGCGTCTACCGCTTCGGCGTGAACAACGAAATGGCGCGGCGGCAGATCGCCCTCGACTACATCAACTCGTTGCCGCTGGCCGGCCGCTCGGATCAGGGCGAAATCGTCGGTCTCGGCGACGGGCTGCAGGCGTGGTATGGCGAAGACTTCGACGACGTGAACCGCAAATTGTTCGCGGCCGAAGCGGATCCCGAAGACAGCGCGCTCGCCTACAAGCAGGCGTTGAGCCTCGTGATCTCGGCGCGGCGGCCGTCGTATTACCTCGGGCAGAGCCCGGCGGCGCTCGACATGTTGACCGACAGCTACCTGCGGGTGCTCGCGAACGCGGGCGTGATCTCGCCGGCGCTGCGCGATGCGGCGCTCGAACAACCGCTGCAGTTGCGGGCTCGGCACGACGACCGGCAACTCGCGGCGACGCACTTCGTCGAGCAGAAGGACATCACGCTCGCGCGCGGACGCCTCGCGAATCTGCTCGAGGTCGACGGCGGGTTGTATGCGCTCGACCGCTATGACCTGACGGCGCACACGACGATCGACGCGCCCATTCAAGCGTCGATCAGCGCGACGTTGTCGAGCCTCAAAGATCCGGCGGTGTTGAAGAAGAACAACCTACTCGGCGAACACCTGCTCGGCAGCGCCGATCCCGGCAAAGTGATCTACAGCTTCACGCTGTACGAGAAGAGCGCGCACGGCAATTTGATGCGCGTGAACACCGACAGCCTCGATCAGCCGTTCGACATCAACACCGGCGCGCGCATCGACTTGGGTTCGACTGCGAAGTTGCGCACGTTGATCACGTACCTCGAGCTGGTGGAAGAGACGCGCGCGCAATACGTCGACATGCCGCCCGAACAATTGCGCGCACTGAAGATTCCCGAGAAGGATCGGCTCTCGCAGTGGGTCGTCGACTACTTGATCGAGAACCCGCGCGCGAGCCTGACGAGCACGCTCGAAGCGGCGATGCAGCGCAAATACTCGGCGAGCCCGTATCAAGTGTTCGCAACCGGCAGCGGCACGCAGACGTTTTCGAACTTCGACCGCTCCGACAACGATCGCATCCTGACGGTGGAGCACGCACTGCAGAACTCGGTGAATTTGGTGTTCGTGCGGTTGATGCGCGAGATCACGGACCACATCACGTACCGCTCGCCGTCGGTCGCGGCGGCGCTGCTCGAAGATCCGGATCATCCGGAACGCAGCACCTACCTGGCGCGCTTCGCCGACAGCGAGGGCGCGCAGTACGTGCGTAAGTTTTATCGCAAATACACGGGCCAAACGCCGGACGCGGCGCTCGAGCTCGCGCTCGAGGGCGCGCGTTCGTCGCCGCGGCAAGTGACGACGATCGTGCGCTCGGCGCGACCGGACGCGCCCGAACGCGTGCTCGCGGGCTATCTCGCCGAACACGCGCGCGCACCGCACCCGCTGACCAAAGAAGACGTCAACGAGCTCTACGACAAATACTCGGCGGATCGCTTCTCGCTGTCCGACCGCGGTTTCCTCGCGCGCGTGCATCCGCTCGAACTGTGGGTGCTCGCGTACCTGCAAACGCATCCCGACGCGTCGCTGGCGCAAGTGCTCGAAGAAAGCACCGAAGCGCGACAAGACGTGTACGGTTGGCTGCTGAAGAGCCATCGCCGCGCCGGACAAGACCGCCGCATCGCGCAGCTCTTCGAGATCGACGCGTTCCTCGAGATTCACGATCACTGGCAGAGGCTCGGTTATCCGTTTGCGTCGCTGACGCCGTCGCTCGCCACCGCGCTCGGCGCATCGGGCGATCGACCCGGTGCACTCGCGGAACTGATGGGCATCATCGTCAACGACGGCGTGCGCTATCCGGCGGTGATGATCGACGACCTGCACTTCGCATCGCAGACGCCGTTCGAGACGCGGATGACGCGCAACGTCGGCGACGGCGAGCGCGTGTTGTCGCCGGAGATCGCCGGGGTGGTGAAGAACGCGATCGTCAAAGTCGTCGACAACGGCACCGCGATCGCGCTGAAGTCGCGCATGGCGGCGAACGGCGTGGTGCACGTCGTCGGCGGCAAGACCGGCACCGGCGATCACCGCATCAAGGTCTTCGCGGGACCCGGCCGCCTGATCGAGTCGCGCGCGGTCAATCGCGCCGCGACGTTCGTGTTCATGATCGACGGCCGCTTCTTCGGCAACGTCACTGCATTCGTACCGGGCGCCGACGCGGCGGACTATCAATTCACCAGCAGCTTGCCGGTGCGCGTGCTCGGGATGTTGCTGCCGGCGCTCGAACCGTTGCTGTCGCACACCGACGAGGATTCGACCATCGCGCAACAGCCGCGGAGCGCCGACGGCGGGACGACGGCAGCGGTGAGCGTCCCCGCCGCAGAAGGCGAATCGGTCACGGTCAACGAGCCGCCGGACGCGTATCCGAACACGACGGCGCTGCGGCAACCGCGGGTGTCGCATTGCGACGATGATCCGGAGTGCGCGCGCAGCATCATCGCGCAGCGCTGAACGCCCAACCGCCGACCGCGATCGTTTCGCGTCGACGAACCGACGCCGGGCCTACCCGTCCGCCTCTCCTTGCGTATGATCGACAGTCCTGCCGGTCGGCGGCGCACCGATGCGTTTTTCGCAATCGTGCTGCGCGACGGATCGGCGCAATGAGCGCTGCGCAACCCGGCTTCGTAGAGGAGATCTCGATGAACGCGAACCGCTATCTGGTCGACAACTTCGCGCCGGTCGCAGAGGAAATCACCGCGACGAACCTGCGCGTCACCGGCGAACTACCGCGCGAATTGAACGGCCGCTATCTGCGCAACGGACCGAATCCGCGTGGGCCGATCGATGCCGAAAAACACCACTGGTTCATCGGTTCGGGCATGGTGCACGGCGTGAAGCTCGGCGATGGTCGAGCGCAGTGGTATCGCAACCGTTGGGTGCGAACCGCGGAGCTCGTCGAGGCGCTCGGCGAATCGCTGGCGGGCCGCGAACTCGCGGGCGGCAACAATACGCACGTGATCGGCCACGCCGGCCGCACGTGGGCGCTGGTCGAAGCGGGCGCACCGCCGGTCGAACTCACGGCGGACCTCGGCACCGTCGGCGCCAATCCGTTCTTCGGCACTCTGGCCGATCGCGGTTTCAGCGCGCATCCGAAGGTCGACCCGGACACCGGCGATCTGCACGCGATGTGTTACCACTGGCCCGATTGGATGGACCACCTGCAGTACGTGCACGTCGGCAAAGACGGACGCGTCGTGCGTACCGTGAACATTCCGGTGCCCGGTATGCCGATGGTCCACGACATGAGCCTGACCGCGAATTACGTCGTCGTCTTCGATCTGCCGGTGACCGTCAATATCGAACTCGCGATGGCCGGGGGACGCTTTCCGTTCACATGGAACGATGCGTACGAAGCGCGCATCGGCCTGCTCCCGCGAACCGGCGGTGCCAACGACATCGTTTGGGTGCCGATCACGCCGTGCTTCGTGTTCCATCCGATGAATGCATACGAGGACCCGCAGGGCCGCATCGTGATCGATGTGTGCCGCTACGAGCGCATGTTCGAGCGCGACCTGAACGGCCCGTTCGGCGACAGCCTCGCGACGCTCGATCGGTGGACGATCGATCCGAAAACGCGGCGCGTGTCCGAAGAACGCATCGACGATCGCGCACAAGAATTCCCGCGCTGCAGCCCGCTGCGCTCGACGAAGTCCTACCGGTACGGCTATTCGGTCGGCGCCGGCGCGAACGCCGCGAGCTTTCCGTCGATCTACAAACACGATCTCGCCACCGGAAAGTCGGTGTCCTTCGATCTCGGCAATGGCCGCCACGGCGCCGAGCCGTACTTCGTGCCGCGCGCCGGCGCGTCGGCCGAAGACGACGGTTATTTGCTGACGTTCGTCTTCGACGAATCGGCGCGTACGAGCGAGCTCGTCGTGCTCGACGCGCGCGATGCCGGTCGACCGCCGATTGCTTCCGTGCATCTGCCCGCTCGGGTGCCGTACGGTTTCCACGGTGCGTGGATTCCGGACGGCGGCACCGGCGCGTACGTGTGACGCCGATGCCGCAACAACGTCGGTTCCGCTTCGGAATACAGCTGTCGAACCTACCGGTGGAGCGATGGGCAGACCGCGCCCGCGAAATCGAATCGATGGGGTTCTCGACGCTGTTCGTGCCGGATCACTTCTCCGCGGCGTTGTGGGACCCAACGACGATGCTCGGGGGCGTGGCGGCGGTCACGACGAAGCTCAATGTGGGAACGCTCGTCTACGGCATCGACTACCGACATCCGGTCGTGTACGCGCGGCAAGCGGCGACGCTGCAGGCGCTGTCCGGCGGCCGACACGAATTCGGACTCGGCGCCGGCTGGATGATCGAAGATTACGAATGGGCCGGCTTGCGCTACGACAAGCCGAGCGTGCGTATCGAACGTCTAGACGAAGCGCTGACGATCATCGAATCGATGTGGGCGAAGAAGAAAACGACGTTCGACGGCAAACACTACTCCGTCGTCGAGGCGCCGCTGAAGATCGACATGCCGCAGCGACCGAAGGTTCTCGTCGGGGGCGGCGGCCGTAAGTTGTTGACGGTCGCCGGACGCCGCGCCGACATCGTCGGCATCAACCCGACGATTCCGGAAGGGCGCATCACGCCGGCGACGGCGCTCGACGCGACGCCCGAGCGCATTCGTCAGAAGGTCGATTGGGTCCACGCGGCAGCCGAGGCGGCGGGGCGCGATCCGGCGCAGATCGAACTCAATGCGCTCGTCTTCGTTGCAACGATCACCGATCAGCCGGCGCTGATGCGCGACATGGTTGCTGCGAATACCGGCATGCCGGCGGACCTCGTCGCCGACTGTCCGTTGTTCCTGATCGGATCCGCGGCAGAGATCCGCGACGTGCTGCAAAAGCGACGAGAGGCGACCGGCATCAGCTACGTCGTGATCCAGGGGCAGGACCCGGGTCAGGTCGAATTGTTCGCCAGGGACGTCGTTGGACCTCTGACCGGTGTCTGATCGGACTTTGGGCGATCGACGCTTCGGCGAATCGACCTTTGACGGACGTTCGGAAGTTGCGTGCCGCCACGGAATTTGTGCGCTCTTGTGCACGGTTCGGTCACGAACCATTCCAGGCAGGTCGGCGCAGTGTTACCTATTGACCCAACCTAGTGGAATATGGATATTCGATCGGACGTTCCGGGGGATCGGAGTCTGAATGCGAAGCCTGAACAAAACGACAGGCCGCAATAGCGACATCGCTGGAGGCCACGTGTGACCTGGATTGCGGAGCTGTCCGCATTCTTCCAGGTCATTTTGGTGGACCTGGTGCTCGCCGGCGACAACGCTATCGTGATCGCGATGGTGGTCGCCAATTTCCCCGCTCGCCAACGCGCACAATTGCTGATGATGGGCATCTGTGCCGCCACCGTGGTCCGCGTCGTCTTCGCCGTCGCCACCGTTCATTTGATGCAGATCGTCGGGCTGATGCTGGCCGGGGGTCTGCTCTTGTTGTGGGTGTGCTGGAAGCTGTGGCGCGAGATCGAGTCGGTGCGTGCGATGGAACTGAGCCCGGCCGGGATCTACGGCCACACGCAGCCGGCGCCGACGAAGACGGTCGGGCGCGCGATCACGCAAATCGTCATCGCCGACGTGTCGATGTCGCTCGACAACGTACTCGCCGTCGCCGGTGTCGCGCGCAACCACACCTGGGTGCTGATCTTCGGCCTCACGTTGTCTATCGCGTTCATGGGTTTCTGCGCGACGGTGCTCGCTCGCTGGCTGCAGCGCTATCACTGGATCGCGTATGTCGGCTTGCTGACGATCCTGTATGTCGCGTGTGCGATGGTGTGGGACGGTTCGATGGAGGTCGTCCGCGGAGCATCCGTCGCCTTCAACTGAGCCCCGTCCTTCCGTTCGCTTCTCTCGCTTCGTTTCGATTCCCTTTCGCTTTCGCGTTCGGCATTGACGCCGGCCGTTGCGCAGTGCTTAAGATGGCCCCCTGCGTTTTTCGCGATGATCTCGGCGGAGTCCACTCTGCCGCAGCGCGGTTCGCAGCGTGTGTGGGGACACCGCGTTTCGCAAAACGAAAGCTCGTCAAGAAGCTCAAACGAGAGGGAGAAGCCATGAGTTCGAAGGCCCGTGTGACGGCCGTTCTCGCTGCGTCGCTACTCTGCGCGAGCTGCCAGGACCAAGGAGATTTCTCGAAGACCCAAGTCGGCGCCGCGGTCGGCGCGTTGACCGGCGCCGCAGTCGGCGCGAGCGTGACGCACGACAAGACGAAAGGCGCCTTGATCGGCGCGTTGGTCGGCGGTCTCGTCGGCGGCGGCATCGGCAAGATGCTCGACGAGCGCGACAAGCAGCACCTCGCACAATCGACGCAGCAAACGATTTCCACCGGCGCGCCGCAGACGTGGAGCAATCCGGAGACCGGCGTGACGGTGAAGACCGAGGTCAAACAGACCACTGCACAGCAGCAGCAAGTGCAGATCCCGGTGCTGAAGGACAAGGTCCAGCAAGTCCCGCCCCTCGAATTCATCGGTGAGGACTACACGGCCACCAAACAGGCGAACGTGCGCGGCGGTCCCGGCACCGACTATACGATCGTCAGCAAACTCACCGCGGGCCAAACCACCCGCGTCGTCGGCAAGGTCGTGAATCAGCCTTGGTACATGGTGTCGGAGAACAACGTCGGCAGCGGATTCGTATCGACCGACTTGTTGAAGGCGACCGGCACCGCGCAACCGGTCGCGCCGGCGACACCCGCAGTCGCTCCGGCGGCTCCGCCGGCGGCCGATGTCGCGCAAGCGACGGTCGATGGATCGTCGACGTGCCGGGTCGTGACGCAACAGGTAACGACGAAAGACGGTCAAACGGCGACCGAAGACGTCAAAGCCTGCCGCGGTCCGAACGGCTGGGAGATCATGCAAGCCTGACGCTCGGAGGACGTTCCCGTGGGTCGCGCATTCACGCGTCTGCTGCTCGGCGTTGTCTCGATCGTCGCTGCGTCGACGGCGTCAGCCGATCGCACGCTACTGACGTACGAACACATTCAAGCGGTCGTTCCCGACACCAAGGCGTGGTGTAGCGCGAAGGCCGGCATCGTGCTGCGCGGTGCGGCCGACAGCGATTTCACCGACTCCGTGCGCATGCAAAAGCTGCTCGGCGGCCTGCGCGCTGCGATGACATTCGAGTGTCCGGAAGCGCAATCGGTGACGCTCGTCGGGACGGTCGGCAATGCGATCGTCTACAAGGCGACCGCTGCGGCCGCCAACGGCTGGGCGCTGGTGCCGGAGACGGTGCCGGCCGCGGCGGCGCCGCCGATCGAAGCGCCGCCGCCGACCATGGCGCCGCCGACACAGGTCGAGGCGCCGACACCGCAACCGCAAGTCGCGACGAACGAAACGCCGTCGGATGAACAATTCGTTCCGGTGGCGCCACTGCAACAGCAAGCCGTTCCGAAAGTCGAAGGCCCCACCGTAGCCCAACAGTCGGACGAAGGGGCGCCCGCGAAATACTCCACGACGCACAAGGTGGAAGTGCCGAACATCGAGTTGCCGATACCGCCGCCGCTACCTGAGCCGCCCGCGCAGGAATCGAAGGGCGGTGGATACATCTGGTGGATCGCGATCGTCGTGATCGGCGGCGTCGCGGTCGCCATCTTCTTGTGGCTGCGCCGGCGCAAGCCGACCCAGACCGAAAAGCCGGCGCCGCCGCAGCGCGAAGCGCCGAAACCGCCGCCGCCGGCGCCGCCGATCAAAGCGGCGCCGCCACCGCCGCCCGTGGTGAAGACGCCGCTACCGGAGCCGGAGTCCGAGCCGGAACCTGAACCGACGACCGCAGACGGACGTACGCAAGAACCGGTGCCAGAAGAGGTGCCCGAAGAACCGCTACAGGACGAATCGGCCCGGGAACCCGAAACCGTCGCACAAGACGCAGGCCCGCCGCTATCGCCGCGCGATCGTCTGCTCGCCGATCAACGCCACAAATACGAAGTCAGCGTCACGCAAGCGCTCGACGACCTGACGCAGACCCAGGTCGCGCTGCAGCAGCGGGCGTCGGTGCCGGAGACCGTGCGCAACCAATTGCGCGCCTTGGGTAGCGACACCGCGAAGGCGACCCGCACGTTGATCAAGAAACACAACTCCGACTTCGGGCGCACGGCGCTCAACACGCTGTTGCTGCTCGCCTACTTCCGCGGCTTCCGCGCCCGCCCGATCGGCATCAAGGCGATCATCGTCGCGATCGCGGGTTATCTGGTGGTCAGTGCGTTCGACCTCGTCACGCGTGGCGGCATCGGAGGCATCGTGGACGTGGTGCTCGTCTACGCCGTGCTCGCGGCCGGCGCGTTCTTCCTCGACCGGCGTACGCGCCTGTCGGCGGCGGTGAAGACACTCGACAAAGACGCGGGCGGTTTGAAGATCGTCTCGCTGATGTACGTCTACGCCGAACAAGCGGGCGGCGTCGGGGCACGCATGATTCGCGTGTCGACGGACAAAGACGTGAAGTTGCCGACCGAAGGCACGATCGTCGCGTCGGACGTCGAGAAGGGGGTCGCGCCCGGCAAGTTCTACGTGACGTTCGGCGATTTCGCGTCGTACTACATCGCGCCGGACGCCGCCGACGTCGAGCTCGTCGGCCACAAGGACAACGCATTCATGCGCCTCAACAGCGATCACCTGACGGGTGCGCTAAGGGGACAGCAGGAGGCATTGCGCGCGATGATGGTGGCGTTGAAGGACTACGGCGATTTGAAGTGGACGGAGTATCTGCAGCGCGCCGACATTCCGCGGCTCGAGAAGTTGGTGGAGAACGTCGACCGGCTCGCCGACATCTGGCACGGCGTCTTCACCGATACGAAAGTGTTCGAGTTCCTGCTGCGGCGGATCGATCTCTTCAACTTGCGCGATCGCGCGGTGCCGCCGGGCATGCTGCTGTACGGCTACGCCGGTAGCGGCAAGGAATACCTCGGCAAGAAAATCGCCGAGTCGGTGTTCGGCGAATTCGTGAAGGTCAGCAACGCCGAGTTGACCTCGGTCGACGCGGTGAAGGAACTGTGGAGCAAATACCGCGGCGGCACACCGACCGTGCTGTTCGTCGAACATGCCGAGACCGTGTTTGCCAGCGACAGCGCCGGCCAAGGTGCGTCGCGCGAGACGATCCTCGCTTGGCTCGAAGCGTGGACGAAGGAAGGTCCGGCGCACAGCCGCGTGTGGGTGGTACTGAGTGCGCAGAACGAAAAAGCGCTCCACCCGCGCATACACGCAACCATCGGCAGCTCCAAGATCGAGATCAATGCGCCGGACCCCGAAGGCCGCGCGATGATCCTGCGCCAGGCGTTGTCGGAGAACCGGCTGTCGACGAACGTACCGCGATGGCTCGTCGAGTCGACCAGCGGGTCGTCGATTCTGGAACTTCGCAAAATCGTCGACGACGCGAAGCTGAATTCCTATCCGAACTCGCCAACGGACCAACACTGGCGCGATGCGATCACCAGCGTGCGCGGCACCGACGGCGCGTTCCTCGATCCGACGAAGACCTGGGACCGCTTGGTGCTGCCGGACGAGGTCAAGGATCAGCTGAAGCGCGCCGCTCGAATCCTGCGCGAGGCGGATCGCTACAAGGAACGCGGCGTGCGCGTGCCGAACATCTTGTTGTTCGGTCCGCCCGGTACCGGCAAGACCGACATCGCGCGCACGTTCGCGAACGAGGGCGGCGTGAAGTTCATGACGGCGTCGACCGCCGACATCAAGGGTCAATATCAGGGGCAGTCGCCGCAGCTGGTGGCGGCGTTGTTCTCCAAGGCTCGCGCAAGTGCGCCGTGCGTACTGTTCATCGACGAGATCGAAACGGTTGCCGGCAAGCGCGGCGGCCCGAAGTCGGACTCGTACACGCAAGAAATCGTGACGCAGATGCTGCAGGAGATGGAGGGCGCGGCCAAGAGCGATCGTCAGGTATTCGTGCTCGCAGCGACGAACCTGCCCGAGGAGATCGACTCCGCGATCCTGTCGCGCTTCACGAGCCGTATCGAGATTCCGCTGCCCGACGAGGCGGCGCGCCGCGAGATCCTCAAACGCACGATCGCCGACAAACCGCTCGAGGAAGGTCTCGACATCGACGAAGTGGCCGCTTTGATCGCGAAGCGGCAGAACCGCAAGAGCGGTCGCGATCTGATCAAGCTCGTCGAGCGCGCGATGGAACGCGCAGTCGCCGCGAGCGACTCGCCCGACGACGTGAAGCTGACGCGCGCATCGCTGCTCGCCGAAGCGTCGCCGCAGGCGAAGGAAGTCTCCGATGCCGAGCTCGCTCGGATCTGGTCGCAGATCGTGCTCGACCCGGCGGTGAAAGATTCCATCCTGTCGAAGATCAAGTTGTTCAACGCCGCCGACAAAGCGGCGCCGCGCGGCATGTTGCTGTACGGCCCGCCCGGGACCGGCAAGACGGAAATCGCGC
The DNA here is from genome assembly GCA_035686405.1 of Pseudomonadales bacterium. Lineage (GTDB taxonomy): Bacteria > Pseudomonadota > Gammaproteobacteria > Pseudomonadales > Azotimanducaceae > DATJGR01. The sequence continues at coordinate 23,874 of DASRZO010000334.1, forward strand.
GCCGCATCGCCGATTCGGCGAGCTGCTACTTCATGGCGTTGTCCGGCCCGGACCTGAAGGCCGGCTACTCCGGGCAGAGCGGTCAGAAGGTCCGCGCGCTGTGGGACCAGGCGCGGCAACGCGGCCGCTGCGTGATCTTCGTCGACGAATGCGAAGGCGTGTTCGCGCGGCGCGGTTCGACGACCTCGGACGGGCTCACCGACGAATTGGTTCAGGCGTTCCTCGCCGAATGGGACGGCATGGGTTCCGACGGCATGATCTGGGTCGTCGGCGCGACGAACCGCCGCGAGTTGCTCGACGACGCGATCGTGTCGCGCTTCGGCGCAGCGGTCGAGATCGGTTTGCCGGGCGCGGCGGAGCGGCAGCAGATCATGGGCCTCGAGATCGCGAAGCTCGAACGCGTTTGGGAAGTACCGGCGTTTGTCGGTCAAGCGACGCAGGGTTTCTCCGGCCGCAATCTCGCGGTGCTCGCGCGCGACGTCGTGGCGCGGACCGCCGAAGCCGGCTCGAAGGAGCCAACCGAAGCGCTATGGCGCGCGGCGATCGATGCGCTGCGCGGCCCGTCCGGCGGCAAAGACAAGACGAAGACGTGGGATCGGCTCGTACTGCCTGAGCCGATCAAGGCGCAGCTGATGCGCGCGGTGAAAGTCGTGCAGGACGCCGAGCGCTACAAAGAGCGCGGCGTCAACGTCCCGAATATCTTGCTGTTCGGTCCGCCCGGCACCGGCAAGACCGATATCGCGCGGACGTTCGCGAACGAAGGCGGCGTCGCATTCATCGGCGCGACCACGGCCGACTTGAAAGCGGGCTACACCGGCCAATCCGGGCAAAAGGTGAAAGAGCTGTTCGAACGCGCGCGCGGTCAGGCGCCGTGCATCCTCTTCATCGACGAAATCGAGACGGTGGCACGCAAACGCGGCTCGGCGAACGCGGACGCGTTCACCAACGAGATCGTCACGCAGATGCTCGCGGAGATGGAGGGTGCGGCGAAGTCGCCGCGGCACGTCTTCGTGCTCGGCGCGACGAACCTGCCGGAAGAGATCGATCCGGCGATCCTGTCGCGCTTCTCGAACCGCATCGAGATTCCGCTGCCGGACGAGAGCGGCCGGCGCGAGATGCTTATTCGGCTGTTCAAAGAGAAGCCGGTCGAAGAGGGCTTCGACATCGACGCGACGGCGGCGGAGATCGCCAAACGCACGAACCGGATGAGCGGCCGCGACATCGTGAAACTGGTGGACCGGGCGATGGAGCGCGCCGTGGCCGACGCGGATTCGCCGGACGACATCTACTTGTCCAAAGCCGCGTTGCTGGCGGAACTCGCGCCGCAAGACAAATCGAAATCGGACGCCGAACTCGCGGAGGTCTGGTCGAAGATCGTGCTCGATCCGACGGTCAAGGAATCGATCGTCAGCAAGATCAAGATGTTCAACGCCGGCGACAAAGCCGCACCGAAGGGACTGCTGTTGTTCGGCCCGCCTGGTACCGGCAAGACCGAGATCGCGCGGCGCATCGCCGAGTCGGCGAACTGCTACTTCATGTCGCTGTCGGCGCCGGATCTCAAAGCCGGCTATGTCGGCCAGAGCGGCCAGAACGCGCGGCGCGTGTGGGATCAAGCGCGCGGCCGCGGCCGGTGCGTGATGTTCGTCGACGAATGTGAAGGGGTGTTTGCGCGCCGCGGTTCGAGCAGCGCCGACGCGCTGACCGACGAATTGGTGCAAGCGTTCCTCGCCGAGTGGGACGGTGTCGGTTCGGAGGGACAGATCTGGGTGGTCGGCGCGACCAACCGGCGCGACTTGATCGACGAAGCGATCGTGTCGCGCTTCGGCGCGTCGGTCGAGATCGGCTTGCCCGGCGCGCCCGAGCGCAAGCAGATCCTCGAACTCGAGTTGAAGAAGCTCGAGCGCGAAGCGACAGTGCCGGATTTCGTCGGCCAAGCGACAACGGGTTTCTCCGGCCGCAATCTGAAGATGCTCGCCACGGACGTGGCGACGATCGCGTCGCAGCGCGGCGGTGCGATCACCGACGACGTGTGGCGCGAAGCGACGGCGAAGCTCGCGAAGAGCGGCAGCGAGTCGGTCGACGAGTCGGCGCGTTGGGATTCGCTGATCCTCGCCGACGACACGCTCGACAAGCTGAAGACGATCTGCGATTCGCTGAAGCATCTCGAAGTGCTGAAGGCGCAAGGTCTCGAGGTGCCGAAAGGCGCGCTGTTGTTCGGTCCGCCCGGCACCGGCAAAACGCAGATCGCGCGCACGCTCGCGAACGAAAGCGGTCTCGCGTTCATCGCCGCGACGACGGCCGATGTGAAGGCGGGCTACATCGGGCAGAGCGGCCAGAAGACGCGCGAATTGTTCGAGCGC